>NZ_JAUORS010000015.1:0-94159 GCF_030548165.1 Oceanobacter sp. 5_MG-2023
ACATTCAACGACGGCATTTCGCCCGTTGCAGCTGAGGAAAACTTTAAAATACTGTCCGGGATTAGTTGACCACTACATACCAAACAAGACATCAAACAGGGCACTAACAGGTGGTTTCTGGTTCGACATGCGAGAAGACGAACAACGGCGTCGAATCAGCGTCAACGCCTTCTGCACCGACAAGCAGACGCCGACGCTGAAAAAATTCTGCTACAGTGGCCACCACGGCCGACAGCCGCATCATCATAATTTTCAGAATCACAACCAGTCAGAGAGAACACCACCATGGCCCTGATCACTGCCACCGTGCCGGTAACCGCCTTTCAGCAAAACTGCACCATTCTGATGTGTGAAGCCACGCATCAGGCGGCTATTGTTGATCCTGGTGGCGATATTGATCGCATCGTCGCCAAACTCGACGCCATGGGTGCCAAGCCGGAAAAAATCTTGCTGACTCATGCTCACCTCGATCATGTCGGTGGCACGGCCGAGCTGGCCAAGCGTTACCAGTTACCGATCGAAGGGCCGCACAAGGGGGATAATTTCTGGATTCAGTCGCTGTCGCAGCAGGCTCAGATGTTTGGGCTGCCGGATGTTGAGATGTTTACTCCAGATCGCTGGCTCAGTGACGGTGATCAGGTCACGGTTGGGGATGTCACGCTGGAGGTGATTCATACGCCAGGCCATACGCCGGGCCATGTGGTATTTGTGCAGCCAGAGCAGCAACTGGCGTTGGTCGGGGATGTGCTGTTTAACGGTTCGATTGGACGCACTGACTTTCCGCAGGGAAACCATGCCGATCTGATCCATTCTATTCGCGACAAGTTGTTCCCATTGGGGGATGAGATTGAATTTGTCCCAGGTCATGGCCCACGTTCAACCTTTGGTCATGAGCGCAAGAGCAATCCTTTTGTGGCTGACCAACGCGGGTAGCTCTGCCTCATGCGTTTATTGGGGTCAATGTGGTTATTTGAGCCAATTGCTTTATGCAGGCCAACCATTAAATCCCGTCAGGCTGGTGTATATCACTCCGTTTCAGCACAAAATTAGTGCGAAATTATGTTCAGTGAACATTGATTGCTCACACATAGCGAATTCGTTCCAGGTAAGTTTCGTGCTTCACCCGCTTCAGATAATCCAGAGGCGTGGTGTTCACCTGTTTTTTGAATTCTCTGGAAAAGTGGGATTGATCGCTGAAGCCGAGGTCGGATGCCAAGTCGGAAAAGGCTACCTGATCACTGTGATTGATGTCGTAAACCGCCGATTGGCAACGGATAATCTGGCTGAATGCCTTGGGTGACATGCCCATATCGGCCCGGAACTGCCGCTGCAGTGAGCGCGTGGTATATCCGGTCAATGCCTCCAGATCGTTGATGTGAATACTGCCATGGCTCTCGCAAATACTGCGGATCGCCTGGGTCGTCAATCGGGATGATTTCCGCATCTCCTTGCCATCACAAAAACGCCCGAAGATTTCAATTTGTTCGGCAAAACTGGCGCTGCCAACAATCGCTTCAAACACTTGATTTGACTCAGGAACCAGCTCCTGAAAAGCAAAGTGCTGCTCGATCAGTTCTTCCGCCGAGACGTTCAGAAAATCCGGCATGGTGCCGGACACAAAACGCACCCCAAAATAACGGTGATGGCTGTTCAGGTCGATGTCGATGGCCTTCATCGGCGTGCCAAAAACTTCGGCGGTGGGATGGCTGCTGTCGCAGTCAAACAGTATATCAACACAACCGTCCGGTATGGCAAACGTCGCTTCGACGGAGTCTTTGGCTTCAAAACTGTAAAAGTGAGAAATGAGCGGATTGTCAGACCCTGAAAGATAAAATCTCTCGGCCGAATTAAGCACCAACCAAGGCTGTTTGGAACGAATTCCAGCAAGACAATGAACAAGGGAAGTATGTGACATAACCTGGATTCGCTCGCTTGATATTTCGAAGATACGCAATCCATAGCAAAGCCAGTGCCAGATTTTTTGAAGTTGATATTTCTTGATTCCATGTCGCAAAAGTTCAATACGGATGATTTTTCGACGTCTAGGATCGTATTTTTCCTCAGCCCGTCTCGCTCATGAGTTTGACCCGTCATTATTGATTCTGATGAGCGTATGGCAGCTGAATAAAAGTACAGAAGTGCTCATTCCCAGATTCAAGGTGCTGTTATGTCAGAGAATACGAAAATCGATTTTATTTATCTTTCCGAGCCGGACATGATCAAAGCCGGCGTTATGGATATGGAAAAATGTGTCGACACAATGGAAAGCATGTTCACCTTGTTACATAAAGGTGATTATCGTATGGCTGGCCCGAATAGTGATTCCCACGGTGCCATGATTACCTTCCCCGAAGAATCTCCATTTCCGACAATGCCAAAACCTACTGCCGATCGTCGTCTTATGGCCATGCCGGCTTATTTGGGTGGAGAGTTCCAGACTTGCGGAGTGAAATGGTATGGCTCCAATATTGCCAACCGTGAAAAAGGCCTGCCGCGTTCAATTCTGATGTTTATTCTGAACGATATCGATACCGGTGCTCCCATGGCTTATATGTCGGCCAACCTGCTATCAGCTTATCGTACCGGTGCGGTTCCTGGTGTTGGTGCACGCCACCTTGCCCGTAAAGATTCCAAAGTGGTGGGTTTATTGGGGCCTGGCGTTATGGGTAAAACATCTATTGCGGCCTTTATGGCCACTTGCCCGGATATCGACACCATCAAGGTAAAAGGTCGTGGGCAAAAAAGCCTCGATAGCTTTATTGGCTGGGTTAAGGAAACCTACCCTCAAATTACTACGATTACCACTGTCAATACTCTTGAAGAGGTGGTACGTGGTTCCGATATCGTAACCTATTGCAATTCTAACGAAACCGGTGATGTGTCCAGTTATCCGGAAGTCAAAAGAGAATGGGTAAAACCCGGCTGTTTCCTTTCAATGCCAGCGTATTGTCGTCTCGATGATGCGATGGAAACAAACGATGTCCGTAAAGTGCTGGATAACACCGGCTTATATCAAGCCTGGTTTGAAGAAGTGCCAAAACCGGCTCACCAGTATATTCCCATCATTGGTGCCCGTTTTATGGATATGGTCGACGAGGGCAAGTTATCGCTGGATCAGCTCGAAGACCTCGGAGCCATCACCGCCGGAGCCACTCCAGGTCGGGCGAATGATGAAGAAATTATCATTTTATCGGTTGGCGGCATGCCCGTCGAAGACGTTGCCTGGGCCACCGTGATTTATCGCACGGCAATTGAGCAAGGCATTGGCATCAAGCTGAATCTTTGGGATAGCCCTGAATTGTGCTAGCAGCATCCGGCGTCGTGACCGGCGCCGTTATTTCCTCTGCATGACTGTATTTGACACCCTGGATATTCCCAATGACACAGATTCTAAAACTGAAAACCGGCTCAAAATTCGAAGAAATCGGCAGCTATTCCCGCCTCGTTGCTGTCGATCGCTGGATTTACGTTTCCAATACTGCGGGCCGTAATCCACACACCAAAGAGATCCCAGAGGACGTGCTGGCGCAAACGCACCAGGTGTTCAGCAATATTGAAACCGCCTTGGCGGCGGCGGATTCCTGTCTCGCCGATGTGGTGTTTTCACGGGTGTTTATTCAGGACCCGGCCGATGTTCATGCGGTGATGGGATTGGTTGGCGAGAAGTTCAAAGGCATCAATCCGGCCACCACGGTGACTTGTCCACCGCTTGGTTCAACCGTCTACAAGATGGAGCTGGAAGTCACCGCCTATCGCGGCGCTTCCCAAGCCACCGTAGAAGAAATGTCCATCGCCTGATCGTTCCAGGCGATACCCGCAAACCCGTTGATGTCGGCAGCAATCTTATGACCAAAACACTGGAAACAGTACACACAACAGATCAATTACCTGACGCCACCACGGTGGTCATTATTGGTGGAGGCATCGTCGGTGTTACCGCAGCACTGACGCTGGCAGAGCGTAACATCCCCGTTGTGCTGCTGGAAAAAGGCCATATCGCGGGCGAGCAATCATCACGCAACCTGGGCTGGATACGCAAAACCAGCCGTCATGCCGCCGATGTACCCTTGGCTCAGGCGGCCGACCGGCTGTGGGCCGGGATGCCGGAGCGTATCGGCCAGTCGGTCGGCTACCGCCAGTCCGGCATTATGTTTCTGGCCAAAAACGACGAACAGATGGCGATGCACGAAGCCTGGTCACGCTCAGTGCAAGACCTGTCTCTGGACTCTCAGCTGCTGACGCCACAGGCCATCGACCAGCATGTACCTAACGGTCAGGGTCAGTGGGTTGGCGGTATTTACACGCCATCGGACGGCCGGGCCGAACCCGCCATTGCCACCAGCGCCATTGCCAGGGCTGCCGTCGCCAAAGGGGCAACCCTGATCCAGCACTGTGCTGTACGAACATTGGTGAGGTCGGCCGGAAAAATCAGCGGTGTTGTCACCGAAAAAGGCGAAATCCGGTGTGAACAGGTGTTGTTGGCGGGCGGAGCCTGGTCACGGCGTTTTCTCGGTAACCAGGGTATTGCCCTGCCGACGCTGCCGTTGATTTGTTCCGTGTTACGTACCACACCGATGACAGGGCCAACCAATATTGCTGTGGGTGGCCCGGATTTTTCTTTCCGCAAACAGGACGGCGGCGGTTTTATTATCACCCAACGAGGTGCACTTGATGCTCCCATCACCCTCGATCATCTGCTGATTGGCTGGCGTTATCTCAGCCAGCTCCGTGCCCAGCGCAGTTTTTTGCGCACCTCGTTAGGCCGGGCTTTTCTGCAGGACCTGGCCCTGGCACGCCGCTGGGGAGCCGATCGCCCTTCTCCGCTTGAGAAAATTCGTACGCTGGATCCATCAGCCAACCCTGCCCTCAATCAAGAGGCGCTAACCAATCTTGCCGACGCCTGGCCTGTTTTCAAGCAGGCACAAATCGAAGAATCCTGGGCTGGCGTGATTGACGTAACACCCGATTCAAACCCGGTGATCGACCATGTTCATGCCATTCCTGGCCTGACGATCGCCACCGGGTTTTCTGGGCACGGATTTGGTACCGGGCCAGCAGCAGGGCAATTGGCAGCAGACCTTGTCGCCAATACTTCTCCCATTATCGACCCAGACCCTTACCGGTTTGATCGACTCTGAAATACCGATAACGGTTTTACTCACACGAGGTACAGAATATGAGCGGTACTGCACACACAGCAACGGCAAACTCGATTGATCTGGCGGGGGCTAATAAAAAGACCCATATTGGCCTGCTGACCATGATGGCAATTTGTATTGGTCTGGTGATTGTTCAAGGAGCGATGATTTCTGCCCTGCAAGGGCTCGGCATTGGCGGCCTGAGCTTTATCTTTGCCATGGTGGCGGCCTTGGTACTGGCGCAATTTAATGCCATGAGTTTTGCCGAGTTATCCTTGATGTTTCCGCAAGAAGGAACGCTGGCAACTTACACCCAAAAAGCGATTGGGCATTTTCCGGCTATTGTTTCTGTATTTGCTGGTTATGTGGTGGTTGCCGTATTGGCATTACCGGTAGAAATGTTTTTGGTGGATGCCATGCTGGGAGAATTATTACCCGGTGTATTACCAGAAAAATTAATACCCTTGCTTATTTTGCTGGTTTTCACTATTACTAACCTGATTGGTACGGATGTCTTTGCCCGGGTACAAAATGTTCTGGCATTTATTCTGGTCAGTGCATTGATCCTGACCGGCCTGGTGGCAATTACCGGTGCTTCTGAACCACACCCGGTACTGACAGGTGCCACGGTTGACTGGAGTATGGCGGGGGTTATCGATGGCAGCTTTATTGGCTTGATCGGGTTGGCATTATGGACCATGGTGGGCGTCGAATTTATTTGCCCAATGATTGGTGAGGTAAAAAATCCGAAGAAAAGTATTCCTATGGCCATGCATTTGTCATTGTTTTTTATCTTTACGATTTTTGTTGCCTTTATTTTTGGTGCCAGCCTTTATCTCGACCTGGATACTTTATTGGGTTCTCCTCTGCCATTCCTCGATTATGCCAATGCCGTATTCGGACAAAGCGGTTTGATTATTGCCACCGTCATGGCACTGGCCGCCACGTGCAGCACCATGAATACAATTCTTGCGGCTGTGCCAAGAATGCTGAAAGGTATGGCAGATGAAGGCCAGGCTTTCCCACAATTAAAATCGCATAACCGTTTTGATGCCCCTTGGGTGGGTATTGTCATGATGGCGGGATTAACAATGATTCCTTATTTTGTCTTTGGTATCGATTCCTTGATCATGCTGATTATTGCCGCCACCACCAGCTGGTTATTGGCTTATAGCGTGGCACATATCAATGTCATCGTATTACGCAAGCGTATGCCAAACCATGAACGCCCTTATCGTACGCCGTTTTATCCACTACCTCAGATTGTGGGTATCATCGCGATGCTGTACGTTGCTCTGAATAATTCACCAGCACCGGAAATGACTCAAATGGTCTATAGCATTACGGGGGGGATTTTGCTGATTTTAAGTATTATTGCTGCCGTGTGGGTAAAATTTTATATGAAGCGTGGCTTGTTTGAGCCAGATATGAGTTAAACAATACCATTCGTCATTAACCTGTTTATCCCGATGCCGGCATGATTAACCCTGTTAATAGATGTCGGCATTATTGTTGTTACTGGCGTCGTATTCTCTCCTCTCTCCTCTCTCCTCTCTCCTCTCTCCTCTCTCCAAGCCCAAGCCCAAGCCCAAGCCAGAACCCAAACCAGAACCCAAACCCAAGCCAGAACCCAGGCCAAAAAAAACCCGCCGAAGCGGGTTTTGGTGTTGCGGGACTTTGGCAGTAACAGGGATTACTTCTTGCCAAAACCACCGAAACGCTTGTTGAAGCGATCAATACGACCACCGGTATCCACGGTTTTCTGCTTGCCAGTATAGAAAGGGTGGCAAGCGGAGCAAACGTCCAGATACATTTCGCCAGGCTTGGCGGAACGAGTTTTAACAACATTGCCACAAGAGCAGGTAGCTGTCAGTTCAGCGTATTCAGGATGGATATCTTGTTTCATGGGAACACCTCGGGTCTTCACGCCGCCACCTTCCGACCATCGGACAGGCACCGCGCTACTGTTAAGAAAACATCAAATTCTCGCTGTCGCCATGAACCAATGACGGTGCCAAACCGTACATCAGCCCCTTGCACAGACAATAAGGACGCGCATAATACCAGAGCCTCTTTTACCAGCAAGTTCTTTTCATGCCTTTTTACGTCGTGCAGGTCGCTGTACCCGTGCCCTTGCGGCGCTGTTTCGACTATCTTCCTTCAGCCGGTGAGCCGGAAGACACCTGGAAACCCGGACAGCGGGTGCGGGTTAACTTTGGCCAGCAGTTATTGACCGCCGTCGTAGTCGGTACCGCTCATACCACCGATGTGCCAACAGCCAGGCTCAAGCCCTTACTCGAACGTCTCGATGATGCTCCCTTGCTGGATGCCAGTCAGCTGGCTCTGGGGCGCTGGCTGGCGCGCTATTATCATCACAGTCTGGGGGAAGTGCTGGAACTGATGATACCGGCACTGCTGCGGCGCGGCGGCGCCCTGCAAGAGGCGCTGGAGCAAAGCTGGTTGCGATGCCCCACCGCTCATGATGAAACACCGTCTTTACGTGGCAAGCAACAGCAGGCGCTGTGGCAGCTATTCCAACAGCGGCCCGTGTGGGTCCATGCCGAGCTGACGGCCCAGGGGTTTACTCTGGCCCAGCTGCGCCGACTGGCACAACTGGGGCTGATCGAAACACAACAGCGCCTGCCCATACCCGCCACGTCCTTACGTCGGCGCGACGACTTGCCTCTCAACGACGAGCAACAGCAAGCCCTGACACAACTGAACCAACCACGGCAGCAATTCCGGGCCAGCTTGCTGGAAGGCATCACCGGCTCCGGCAAGACCGAAGTGTATTTGCAACACCTCAAACAGACACTGCAACAGGGCCGCCAGGTGCTGGTGCTGGTGCCGGAAATCGGCCTGACGCCACAAACCGTGCAGCGCTTCCGGGAGCGGGTTGATGTGCCGGTGGCATTGATACACTCAGGGTTGAATGACCGCGAACGCCTGCAAGCCTGGTGTCAGTGCCGTGACGGCAGTGCGCGTATTCTGATCGGTACGCGCTCGGCGGTCTTTACGCCGATGCCGGAGCTCGGGCTGATTATTCTCGATGAAGAGCACGACAGCTCGTTCAAGCAACAAGATGGGGTACGCTATTCCGCCCGCGATTTTGCCTTGGTGCGCGCCAAGCAAGCGAATATTCCCATTGTACTGGGATCGGCAACTCCGTCTCTGGAGTCGTTGCACAATGCCCTCAGCGGCCGCTACCAGCATCTGAAGCTGACCCAGCGAGCCGGTCAGGCCAAGCCGCCGGGCATGACCTTGCACAGTATCCTCCATCAACCATTGACCTTTGGTCTGGCACAACCGGTGATTGCCAAAATGCAGCAGCATCTGGACGCTGACCGCCAGGTGCTGGTGTTTGTGAACCGCCGCGGTTACGCCCCGCTGATGGCGTGTCAGGAATGTGGTTGGCTGGCAGAATGTCCTCGCTGCGACGCCCGGCTAACACTGCATCAATCGCCAGCGCATTTGCACTGCCATCATTGTGATTTCCAGCAAGCGGTGCCCCGCTTCTGCCCCAACTGCCACAGCGACAAGATTCAGGCCCTGGGTCAGGGCACTGAACGGCTGCAAGACGAACTGTCGATGTTATTCCCCCAGGTGCCGATCACCCGCGTCGATCGCGATACCGCCCGTAACAAACACGCCTTTGATGCGTTGCTGGAGGACATTCATTCCCCCGGCAAGCGCTTATTGATCGGTACTCAAATGCTGGCCAAGGGGCATCATTTCCCGGCGGTGACCATGGTGGTGGTACTCGATGCCGATGCCGGTTTATTCAGTGCCGACTTTCGGGGTATGGAACACACGGCACAACTGATCTTGCAAGTGGCTGGCCGGGCCGGACGAGCGGAGCATCCGGGCGAAGTGTGGATTCAGACCCTGTACGCCGACCATCCGCAATTAAACCTGTTGATCAACGACGGTTATCACGCACTGGCGCTGGCGCTGTTACAGGAGCGCCAGCAACGGCAGTTGCCGCCTTACAGTCATATGGCCATGTTACGGGCGGAATCGCCCCAGCGTCATCTGGCCGAGCAGCTGTTGCAGCTGGCACGACAATTCCTGCAATCGCTCTCGGCCCAGCACCGGGCGCACTCGACCAGTATTACCCCGCTGGTCCTGGTGGGGCCGTTTCCGGCCATTATGGAACGCCGCGCCGGACGTTTTCGCCAACAATTGCAGCTCCTGAGTGACGAACGCACAGGGCTGCATGCGGTACTCGATCCATTGGTGGATTTTCTCCACCAGCAAAAAGGCTTTCACCAGGTGCGCTGGCATCTGGATGTGGACCCCCAGGACACCCTCTAGCCTGGGTGAATCCAGCCAAATAACCACACGGCCAACTGGCGGTCCTGCCGTCATCTCTTTATCATCGCTGCTTTATTCTGGTCGCTGTCAACGGAGTAACCTGTGGCTCGCACGCAATTAACATCTTGGACACATTGGCTCGCGTTTGGCCTGGGTTCTGGTCTGGCCCCCAAAGCACCGGGCACCTTTGGCACCATCGCAGCGCTGCCGGTCTGGCTGCTATTGCTGGCGGACATTCCGCTGTTACCGTATCTCGGTATCCTGATCGCCGGTTTTGCCTTTGGCGTTTACCTTTGCCAGCAAACGTCGCACGACCTGGGGGTACATGATCACCCGGGTATTGTCTGGGATGAATGGATCGGCTTGTGGATTACCTATATTGCCCTGCCGTCTGGCTGGGGATGGATTCTGGCGGGGTTTGTCTTGTTCCGCTTTTTCGACATCCTCAAGCCCTGGCCGATCAAATGGCTGGATGAACAGGTCGAAGGCGGTTTTGGCATTATGATTGACGATGTACTGGCGGGTATCTTCGCTCTGGTCTGCTTGCAGCTGGCGGCCTGGGTGTTGATCTGAGGGGGCTGATCTAACACCCGCTCTAACGCCGCAAGTAACGCAACCAGCGCCAGATATTCAACAGACTCATCAGGGAACCGGCAACGTACGTCAGGGCGGCGGCTCGCAAAATGGTGCGGGCATGAAGCATATCGGCGTCATCCAGGTACTGGCCTTGCTGTAACAGCGGCAGGGCTTTGTTAAAACTGGCATCCAGCTCGACCGGCAAGGTTACCAGATGCACCAGGGTGTTGATGCTCATCGCCAGTACCGCAATCAACAATGTCCAGCGTGACAGTCCGGGCTGTACCGCCAGCAGCAAGGGCGACAGCAACAGTGCCACTGGTGCCAGCCGTTGCATCCAGCTCGCCAGTACTGCCAGCCCCTGACGCCAGGAGAACATCCGCTCGCCACGCTGGTGCTGCAGGGCATGGCCTACTTCATGGGCCGCCACCACTACTGCGGTGAGCGACTTGCCATCGAGCTTGTCGGCGGTCAGTCGCACGGCATGCTGTTGGGGGTCATAGTGGTCGCCTTGTTCTGTTGCTTCGACCACCACCTGTTCCAGCTCCAGCTTGTGGATCAGGTGCCGGGCCATATCTCCCCCGGTTCCGGGAAAATCGTCACGCACCGAGCTGTGACGAGTCAGCACGTGGCGTACCCATAACCCCGGCAAAACCAGTACCAGCAGCAAAATAACGACCCCGGCGATCATCAGCATCTATATATCCTGTGCAACAGTGTGTTAACCAGACGCTTTACGACGCTGGAAGAATCCCCTCGTAATGCTCTGTTTCGAGGTGATGTATGCCATTTTCGAACCTTTGCCAAGGCCAGAAGCAGCGATGTGCCATTGTGACACCAACAAGTCCCGTTTTTAAGGTCAGGGAAGTTTGGGGGATTATGGTTCGTGCTGATAGAATACGCCGCTTGTTTTATCGGAGGTGAGAGCCTTGAGTATCCAATACATTGCATCGTCCAAGCTGCCAACGCCATTTGGCGTCTTTACCATGCACGGATTTGAAGACACCGTTGCCGGCAAAGAGCATGTGGCACTGACGCTGGGGGATGTTGGCAACGGCGAGCCGGTACTCGCCCGTGCTCACTCCGAGTGCCTGACCGGTGATGCGTTATTCAGCATGCGCTGCGATTGTGGTTATCAGCTTGAAGAAGCGATGCGTTCGGTGGCAGAGGCAGGCCATGGCGTGGTGCTGTACTTGCGTCAGGAAGGCCGTGGCATTGGTCTGTTGAACAAAATCCGTGCCTATCACCTGCAAGATCAGGGCGCCGATACGGTCGAAGCCAATGAGCAGCTGGGGTTTGGTGCCGATATGCGTGACTACAGCATGTGTGAACCCATGCTGAGCCATTTGGGTATTCATGCCGTGCGCCTGATGACCAACAACCCGCGCAAGGTGAAGGCTCTGTCAGAAGCCGGTGTAAAAGTCATTGAGCGAGTGGCCATCGAAGTGGGCAGAAACCCGTACAACGATGGCTATCTCACCACCAAGGCCAGCAAGCTGGGGCATATGCTCAGCAATACCGCCGTTGCGCCGCTGACTCATCAGGATGATGAGGCGGTCTGAGGTCTTTCCGGTCTCTGTCTACTGTCCATTGTCTACTGCCTGGAGCTGACAAACCGTCCTCCAAGGCCGGACAGGCCAGCGATTAACACTGGCCGACGGTTGGAGCGGTCAGAGCTGCGCCAGACGCTGCTGAATCCGCTCCAGCACATGGTTGCTATCAAGACCGGCATCCAGCCATTGGCGATCCGGGCTGGCATGTTCGATATAGCGATCGGGTAATCCCGTCAGTAAAACCGGTACCATCACGCCCCCAGCCGCCAGGGATTCCAGCACCGCACTGCCTGCTCCACCTGCCGTGGCGTTTTCTTCCAGCGTTACCAGTAAGTCATGAGATTCTGCCAGCGAGGCAACCAGGGCATCATCCAGTGGTTTGACAAACCGCATGTCCGCAACGGTCGCATCCAGCGCTTCCGCTATTGCCAGCGCGCTGCTTAACGGGGCACCAAAGCCCAGCAAGGCCACTCGCTGGCCGGCAGCAGCGGTCGATGAGCGCACAATCCGTCCTTTACCAAGCGGCACGACCGCCATGGTGGTCTCTGTCTCCATGCCGGGGCCGCTGCCACGAGGATAACGCACCGCTGCCGGGCCAATATGTTGATAACCGCTATACAGCATCTGGCGGCATTCGTTTTCATCGGATGGTGTCATCACGACCAGATTCGGAATACAGCGCAGATAGCTGAGATCGAAGGCGCCATGGTGGGTCGGACCGTCTTCCCCGACCAGTCCGGCGCGGTCGATGGCAAACAATACATCCAGATTTTGCAACGCCACATCGTGTATCAGCTGATCGTACGCCCGTTGCAGAAAAGTCGAATAAATGGCAACCACCGGCTTGCTGCCTTCACACGCCAGACCGGCCGCCAGCGTCACCGCATGCTGCTCAGCAATGGCAACGTCGTAATAACGATCCGGGAATTCATGTGAAAAACGAATCAGGTCAGAGCCTTCGCGCATCGCCGGAGTAATACCGACCAGCCGTGCATCAGCGGCAGCCATATCGCACAGCCATTCGCCGAAGATATTCGAGTAGGTCGGTTTTTTGACCGCAGTCGATGCCTGATGCACCGGCTTCAGGGCGTGATAACCAATCGGGTCCTGCTCCGCAGGTTCGAAACCCTTGCCCTTGCGCGTGACGATATGCAGGAAGCGCGGCCCTTTCATTTTCGCCAGGTTGGTCAGGGTCTGGACCAGCTCGCCAAGATCATGGCCATCGATCGGACCATAGTAGTTAAAACCCAGCTCTTCAAACAGGGTGCCTGGAGCCACCATGCCTTTCATATGCTCTTCGGTACGGCGGGCAAATTCCCACGCTGACGGGATTTTCTCCAATACTTTTTTGCTGCCCGCCCGCATGGCGGAATAGGTTTTCGATGACCAGATGCGGGTGAAATACTTGTTTAATGCGCCGACGTTATTGGAAATCGACATATCGTTGTCGTTCAGAATAACCAGCATATCGGCTTTGACATGACCGGCATGGTTCAGCGCCTCAAACGCCATACCGGCGGTGATGGCTCCATCGCCGATAATGGCAACCGATTCCTGCTCCAGTCCTTGCTGGCGAAAACCCAGCGCCATGCCCAGTGCTGCACCAATGGAGGTACTGGAATGACCTACGCCAAAGGTGTCGTATACGCTCTCATTACGATGTGGAAACGCGGCCGGGCCTTCTTCACTGCGAATAAGGGGCATTGCTTCACGGCGACCGGTGAGTATTTTATGGGGGTAGGCTTGATGGCCGACATCCCACACCAGACGGTCATCCGGGGTGTTAAAGACATAGTGTAATGCAACCGTCAGTTCCACCACGCCAAGTCCGGCAGCAAAGTGCCCGCCTGACTGTCCAACACTGTAGAGCAGGTATTCTCGCAGCTGACAGCAGACCTCCTGAAGTTGCTCCGGCGCCAGCAGACGCAAGTCGGCAGGCTGATTGATAGCATCCAGTAAAGGAGTAAGAGGACGAGAACTCGGTATTTCGGTAAACATCAGGCGTTGTGTTTCCGGTCGTTGAGCATCAGATATTGCGCAGATGCTGCTACGTAATAGCAAAAAAGGGCGACCATTCTAACGATTGCGGTGGCTATTGAGTAGGCCAATAGCCACCTTGGTCATGATTCCTTCCGGTATCTGTCCTGCCATGGCCAACCTGCGGCTGGCTCCGGGAGCAGGCCAGGTCAGTGATTACGCTCAATCACATAGTCGGCAATCTGTTGCAGCAAGCCGGTTTGGCCGCCGTCTTGCTGCAATACCAGCAAGGCTGCCTGGGCTTGCTGACACAGTTCCAGCGCTTTTTGTCGGGCGGCATCCATCCCCAACAAGGCCGGATAGGTCGGTTTGTTGAGGGCAATATCAGCTCCGGCCTGCTTGCCCAGAGTCGAGGTATCCCCTTCCACATCGAGAATGTCATCCTGAACCTGGAAGGCCAGCCCGATGGCATTGGCGTAGTCAGTCAATGCCTGTTCTTGCCCAGCTGCCAGTGGCCAGCGCACCGACATGGCTCCCAGCATCACGGAGGCGCGAATCAATGCGCCGGTTTTACCCCGGTGCATCTGCTCCAGCTCAACCAGAGACATGGGCTTGCCGACATGGTTGAGGTCGATGCTTTGTCCTCCAACCATACCAAACGCTCCGGCCGCTCTGGCCAGCAGTGTGGTCATCGCCAGCCGCTGCTCTGCCGACAGGCTGTCATCAGCCAGCAGGATTTCAAAGGCGCCGGTCAGCAAGGCGTCACCTGCCAGAATGGCCGAGGCTTCATCAAAGGCAATATGAGTCGTGGGTTTGCCACGCCGCAGGTCGTCATCGTCCATCGCCGGTAAATCGTCGTGGATCAGACTGTAGCTGTGCACCATTTCCAGTGCTGTCGCCGCGCTATCGGCCTGGCCTGGCTGGCCACCCAATGCTTCTGCAGCGGCATAGGCCAATAATGGCCGTAAGCGCTTGCCACCATTAAGCAAGCCGTATTGCATGGCTTCGGCCAGCCGTGAATCACAACTATCCAGCTGTATTACAGCTGCCCGCAATTGCTGTTCCAGCTGTTTTTGCACGGCGGTCAGCCGTTCTGGCAACAGGCTCATTCAAAAGCATCCCGAACCATGGGTTGTGCCAGACTCTGGCCATTCTGCTCAGTCAGCAGCGTTACTTTCTGTTCCGCCTCGGCCAGTGCCTGCTGACACGAGCGGGTCAGCCGAATCCCTTGCTCAAACGCTCCCAGAGACTGCTCCAGAGTCAGTTCACCACTTTCCATTCGCTGTACCAGAGACGTCAGCTCTGCCAGCGACTGTTCAAAATCAAATGCTTGTTGTTTATCGCTCATAACACCTACCCACGCTGTGTGCCGCCACAGTAGCGCCTGACTGCAGCTTCAACAAGTCTGACGGCCAGTTTTTGCCATAGAACAGAGATGTTTGCGCGCTGGAATACCCGGTCGGCAGTTGAGCCTCTGCGGCACGGAAGCCGGTGCAGACGCTGAATCCTAGGGAAACAAAAGCCATGGCGTGACACTGTGTCATCCCCGCTGCCGGTGCTATTATCCGCCGCGATTGCCTGTGGAGAAAACGATGTCGTCACCGAGAATTTTTACCAATCAGCCCTTGATCGTCGGGCAAACCGTTACGCTCGATGAGCAGCCCAGCCTGCACCTGTTGCGGGTGCTGCGCCTGACCGTGACGGCTCCGGTGCGGCTGTTTAATGGTGACGGCTGTGAGTATCAGGGCGCCATCGCTACGGCCAATAAAAAGCAGGCGGAAATACATATTGTTACAGCCTCTGCCGCAGAGGCCATACCTCCATTACCGCTCCACCTCGGCCAGGTTATCTCCAAGGGCGACAAGATGGATTTCACCATCCAGAAAGCCACCGAGCTGGGGGTCAGCCAGATCACCCCGCTGTTCAGTGAACGCTGCGATGTACGCCTGAAAGGTGAGCGGCTCGAGAAGAAAATCGAACACTGGCAAAAGGTCGCGTTATCCGCCTGCGAACAAAGTGGTCGCAACCGTATTCCACAGGTTTTGCCGGCTCTGTCCCTGAACGACTGGTATGCCCGATGTGATGCCGAACGGCGGCTGATATTACATCCACACAACCAGCAGCCGCTGCAACAAGCTCATCCGCCAGCCAGTGTTGCTTTATTGGTTGGCCCCGAAGGTGGTCTGACAAATACCGAAGTCGCCGCAGGGGCGGCTCATGGTTTTCAGGGGCTGTTGCTGGGGCCAAGGATTCTGCGTACCGAAACCGCCGCACTGGCTGCAGTCTCGGTCTTGCAATTTTTATGGGGTGACTTTTAACTACTATTAACTCGCAACGCTTGTAACGCTTGGCTTGCGCAGCAATAACCGCCGCTGCCGCCAGAGATCAGAACCAACGACAGACTCAACCCATCCACAGCTACTCACGGGACGGCGTACTGACCACTCCAAGCCGGAGCGACGACCAGTCCCACCAGCTGCTAAGAAAATACACGCCAATAAACAGCGTCGCCCACCACTCGATCAGACGTTTGCCATGGCTCATATCCATACCGATGGTGACACCTGCAAAAGCAATAAACTGGAACCACAGCAACGCCATCAAAACGGTTTTCAACCAGAACGATGGCACCTGCAAACCCCGCCTGCGGCCACGCCAGATCAATACATAGTTAATCGTCAGCGCCACCAACATGCCCTGAAAAAACAGATTGGCGCCACGGACATGCACACCCCAGTGAGTTGCTGACTTGTCCGGTAATAAAACCGCAGTACCAACCAGCAGCCCCAAAGCCGCCAGCACACCAAAAAACTGCATGATGGCTAAAGTCAGTCGATGACTGTGCCCGGCCAACCAGGTACTCATAACCTGCCACCAGATCATAAAAAAGGCGCAGGCGGTAATCATGCCACCCCGGAAGATAAACCCGGCGTCTCCCTTCATGCCGGTATGGGTAATATCGGTACAGCCATCGAGAAACGGATTGCAAAGTTCCGCGGTGCCCTGGGCCGTTCCCACCGCATAGGTCACGGCAATGGTTCCCATCGATAACACAAAACTGGCCAGCGCAACAAACTGTCCGAACGACATTCTTTTCTCCTTCAAGCCCAGGCATTCGCCTGGGCAGGTTTTGCATGCAGTGACCGTTTAGCCTGCCGCATCCAGCGCCTGAGTGATATCAGCAATAATATCGTCGGCATGCTCAATACCAATCGACAGACGGATCAGGTCCTTGCTGACACCCGCAGACGCCAGCTCTTCTTCATTCAGCTGCCGGTGCGTGGTCGTTGCCGGATGACAGGCCAGGCTTTTGGTATCACCAATATTGACCAACCGCTTGATCAGCTGCAGTGCATCAATAAATTTTGTTCCGGCTTCTGCCCCGCCCTTGATACCAAAACTGAGAATCGCTGACGGCTTCCCTTGGGTCATTCTCTGAGCCACTTCGTAATAGGGGCTGCTCTCCAATCCGGCATAATTGACCCAGCTGACCTGTGGATGATTATGCAGATATTCAGCCACTTGCTGGGCGTTTTCGACATGGCGATCCATCCGCAGGGCAAGGGTTTCCAGCCCCTGCAGCAACAGGAAAGAACTCATCGGCGACAAGGCAGCACCCATATTACGCAGAGGCACCACACGGGCACGGGCAATAAAGGCAGCACCACCCATGTCCTGAGTGTAAATCACACCGTGGTACGACGGGTCTGGCTCATTAAAGTGCGGGAAACGCGGGTTATCTTTCCATGAGAATTTGCCTGAATCGACAATGGCACCGCCCAGTGTTGTTCCATGACCACCAATGTATTTGGTCAGGGAATGCACCACAATATCAGCACCGAACTCAAACGGCCGACACAGATACGGTGTCGCCACGGTATTATCAACAATCACCGGCAGTCCGTGCCTGTGCGCCATATCGGACAGCGCCTGCAGGTCTACGATATTGCCAGCCGGGTTGCCGATGGATTCGCAGAACAGTGCCTTGGTGTTGTCATCAATCAGAGCTTCCAACGCTGCTACATCGTCACCGGAAGCCATGCGCACTTCCAGACCCTGCTGCGGAAAAGTATGGGCAAACAGATTATAGGAACCGCCATAAAGCTGACTGACACTGACGATATTATCACCAGCCCGCGCCAAGGTTTGAATCGCGGCAGTAATTGCCGCCATGCCGGATGCCAGACAGAGCGCGCCGATACCGCCTTCCATCGCTGCCAGACGCTCTTCCAGAACCGCATTGGTCGGATTCATGATGCGGGTATAAATATTACCCGGCTCTTTCAGATCAAACAGATCAGCACCATGCTGGGTATCGCGAAAGCTGTATGACGTGGTCTGATAAATGGGCACCGCAACCGCACGTGTCGTCGGGTCTTCACTGAACCCTGCATGAATCGCCTGTGTTTCTATTTTCATGGACGAAAAATCCTCATTGTCAGCTTTAGCGTAAAGATGTCAGTGTAACAAGATGCGGCGGCTTGCCATAGTGACCGGCTGCCCACGGTGCGCGCCCTTGCATTCACTCCGCCCCGCCGTAAACTCGCTCTATTCTTTATTTCACTACTTTGTTTTACCGGAAACCGGACCCCGTTATGGCCAAGAAAAAAATCGCTTATGTCTGTGCCGACTGCGGTACCGATCATTCCAAATGGCAAGGTCAATGTACGGGGTGCGGCGCCTGGAACACGCTGCAGGAATTTGTCGTTACAGCCGCCAAAACCCCGGCTCGAGGTGCGGGCTTGGGTGGATACGCAGGTGCCGCCGGACAAACCGGTATCCAGCGGCTGGATCAGGTCAATCTCGATGAAGTCCCCAGGTTCAGTTCCGGGATGCAGGAATTTGACCGGGTACTGGGTGGTGGCCTGGTACCGGGTTCCGCCATTCTGATTGGTGGTCATCCCGGTGCTGGCAAATCCACCTTGCTGCTACAAACCATGTGTAATCTCGCCCGTCAGATGCCGGCGTTATACGTCACCGGCGAAGAAAGCCTGCAGCAGGTTGCCATGCGCGCACGCCGTCTGGGCTTGCCGATGGATCAGCTCAATATGCTCAGTGAAACCAGCGTGGAACAGTTGATCCAGACCCTGCAACAGCATCAGCCCCGAGTAGTGGTGATTGATTCGATTCAGGTGATGCATGTCGAAGGCGTGGATTCCGCCCCCGGCAGTGTCTCTCAGGTACGCGAAAGCGCTGCCATGCTGACCCGCTTTGCCAAACAAACCAACACTGTATTGTTGCTGGTCGGACACGTCACCAAGGACGGTACTCTGGCCGGGCCAAAAGTACTCGAGCACATGATCGATTGTTCCATCATGCTGGAAGGCTCCAACGACAGCCGCTACCGCACCCTGCGAGGCATCAAGAATCGGTTCGGTGCGATTAATGAACTGGGGGTGTTTGCCATGCTGGACAGTGGCCTGAAAGAAGTCAAAAACCCCAGCTCCATTTTCCTCAGTCGCAGTGACGAGCCGTCACCCGGCAGTGCCGTGATGGTCATCTGGGAAGGCACCCGGCCTTTGCTGATCGAGATTCAGGCGCTGGTCGACGACAGTCACTTTGGCCAGCCCAAGCGGGTTGCTGTTGGTCTCGACCAGAACCGGTTAAACCTGCTGCTCGCGGCCATGCATCGTCATGGAGGCATTCATCTGGGGGATCAGGATGTCTATATCAATGTGGTTGGCGGTGTCCGGGTGTCGGAGACCAGTGCCGACCTGGCGCTATTGCTCGCGGCCCTGTCGAGCTTCCGCAACGTGCCATTACCACAGGATATGATTGTCTTTGGGGAAGTGGGGCTATCCGGCGAAATCCGCCCGGTACCTTCGGGGCAGGAGCGGATTCGGGAGGCGGCCAAACATGGTTTCAAGCGGGCGATTGTACCCAAAGCCAATATGCCCAAAATCATGCCGGAGGGCATGACGGTTATTGGTGTCGAGCGCTTGCAACAAGCACTGGAAAATATCTGACACAGATACAATTCACGCTCTGTCGCTTCGCCTGACAACCGGACGGCCCGCACAATCAAGGATTGGCGGGCAACAACAGAGATAAACCCGCATCTCTATTGTCGTCATTATCGTCGGTCTAGCCGTGATACGCCGGGCTTAACTCAACCACCGCTTCAACAAAAGCCTTGGCTCGTTCAGGGTCCACAAACTGATGGATACCGTGACCCAGGTTAAAAACATGCCCGGTACCATAACCATAGCTATCGAGAATACGTTTAACTTCGGCACGAATTGTTGCAGGCGAGGCATATAACACCGATGGGTCCATATTGCCTTGCAACGCAACCTTGCTGCCAACACGCTGACGCGCCTGACCCATATCGGTTGTCCAGTCCAGCCCCAATGCATCGGCTCCGGTGTCAGCCATCGACTCCAGCCACTGCCCTCCGCCTTTGGTAAACAGGATCACAGGAATCTGCTGGCCGTCATACACCCGCGTCAGGCCTTCTACAATTTGACGCATATAGCGCAGCGAAAATTCCTGATACGCCACATCACTCAGACTGCCGCCCCAGGTATCAAAAATCTGTACCGCCTGGGCTCCGGCCCGAATCTGGGCATTAAGATAATCAATCACCGATTTGGCAAGCACATCCAGCAGCTGATGCATGACTTCCGGCGTGTCGTACATCATCGCTTTCACATGACGGAAGTCCTTCGACGAGCCACCTTCAACCATATAGGTTGCCAATGTCCAGGGACTGCCGGAGAAACCGATCAGAGGTACACGGCCATTCAGCTCAGAGTGAATGGTCGTCACCGCTTTCAAGACGTAATTCAGGTCGGACTCGGTATTCACAACCTTCAACTGCTGAACATCCGCGGCAGTACGGATAACCTTTTTGAAACGCGGTCCTTCCCCTGTTTCAAAATACAGGCCCAGGCCCATGGCATCCGGAATGGTCAGAATATCGGAAAACAGAATAGCGGCATCGAGCGGAAAGCGCTCCAGAGGCTGAAGCGTTACCTCACAGGCCAATTCAGGATTTTTGCACAACGACATAAAGTCGCCGGCTTCTCCCCGACTGGAGCGATATTCAGGCAGGTAACGTCCGGCCTGACGCATCATCCATATGGGGGTACGATCAACTGGTTGGCGCAGCAGCGCCTTGAGAAAGCGGTCGTTTTTAACTGGGTCCATGCAAATCATCCGTCGCTGGAAGTGTACCAGCGACGGATGATAGCAGAAATGATACGAGGGTAATTGATTTGTAGTTACTACTAGGGAGTCAGAAATATAACGGAAGTTTCTGAACTGCCATAAGTCGCTGTTACTTCAATAGACTCCGGTTCATCATCAACTTCGAATGAAACGTTATACAGCACACCATACGAAGGTAAGCCATTATCCTCACCAGTATACAGTTCACCAACGGAGTTACCCACATCCCCAGAAGAACCATAAATATTGTACCCCGTTCCATCAACTGACAACGTCGTACCGTTAGCTGGAATGTTCCCGTTTAGATCCTGAAGCAGGACATAAAACTCTCCGCTACTACTCAATGTAACTGTGCTGATTTCTGTATATTTCGACGTCGCATCGTCATAGGTATAAAAGCGCATAATAGGGGCTTCGGCATAACTCTGAACGATCCGGATACTGTCTCGTACATGCATCAAGGAGTCGCAGTGACTTTCACCTGCAGTATCAGCATTAATAGCAGAGTCTGAACAGACGAGTCCCTGAAAGACGGTTGGTGCCTCGTCGTAAGCCCCATCGGTATCAAAGTCGAAAAAAGCCTCAACTACCTGACCATCAGAATTGGTATCCAGCGCTTCATTCCAGTTATCGTCGCGGAAAGCTTCCGGATAGCTAACATAAGGTTCAGCGCCGGTATCATCCAGAACATCAAAAGTACCATTACCATTGGTATCGGTATAACTGGATTCACCTACGGTGTAGGCATTGATCGTAGTCATACCACATACAGTGCTCACACAGTCACTATCCTCAATAAAGCTGTCATATACCCGTCCCTGAGGATCAATTTCGTTCACCCTATCCAGGCTGGCTTCATGCTTTCCTGGACGAACACCACTACTGTACCAGGTGACAGAGCACGTACCAAAGGAAGTTTCACAATAGGACTCGATGGTGCCACTTTCGGCGGTGAAGTTCACAACCGTTCCGTCAGCAACCGGGTTCTGATACTGGTCGGCTGCGTATACAGTCACTGATACTTCAGTGCCGTTTGTGGCATACGCTCCGGGGTTAAAGATATCGACGGCAATATCAAAGCTGTCCTGGTCGGCAATACCGGTCGTAATTGAAATTGCTTGAGAGGTTGTGCTGATGGATGTGCCATCGCTGGTTTCCGTCGTTGCACGAACCGATGTCACAGCATGTGATGTCCCGGAGTTAATAATTGCAGTGACCTGACCGCTGGAGTCGGTTACGTCGGAGTCAGTTACTTCTCCACTACCAAGTGTGATTCCCCCCGTTGTATTGGTCAATTCAAAGGAGACTTCTTGACCTTCCACAACTTCTCCCTGCTTATCCACCACAGTAAAGGTAACAGTACTCTGCTTAGGCAGTACCGCATCCCCAATATTTTTCAGTGAGATATAGGGTTCCGATACACTGGTGAACGTAATCGCTCCAACTTCTGCAGACTGGATAAAAATAATACCAGTGACTTCATCATCATTAAGCTGAGTCGCCAGCTCTCCACTTTCAACAGAGTAAAGATTGGCCGAGAAAGCGTCTTCCAGGCAGCCATTCGCAGTATAGGTAAAAGTTACCGTACCCGTCGTTGTTGTTTTTTCATCCGAATCCAGAGTAGCTGTGCCATCTTCGACACAGCTGGATTCCAGACTGACACCATAGGTTGTACCTGTAGCCAAGTTGTCATCATCATTATCATCAACAATATTAGCGGTAATCAGCATGGTGCCACCCGCAGATAACTTGAGCTCGTCACTGACGTTTTCCGAAGTTGGATCATCACCATATTCACTTTCACGAATACCATTCACCAGCAACTCGGTATAGAACTCATCATCGTCAAGCACACCTAATTTAGGTTCAACCCCTTGTTCAACAGTTACAACCGACGTCATGACAACATAACAGCTGTCGGTATCCGTAAGACTGCATTCGGTATCAGTATCACCAAACAACAGTAGCGTCAGGTTATTGTCGCCAGGACAGGTCGTATAGTCAGCATTGTAACTGGTGCTGAAAGTCCCATCAGAATTGGTTTCACGCGATACAGAAAACTCGCCATCAGCACAATCGCTATACCATTCAATGATATAACTATCGTCCGTCACCAGCGCATTGGAAGACAATGGATTAACAATATTCACAGAGAGGTCGGTACTGTCTTCGTCGGAGATTTCCAGGTCACCTTCCAGCTGCCCTTCCGTAAAGGAAATACCGCTATCGGTCCCCAGGGACGGGTAGTCCGTGCTGACAAACACCGTAGCAGTTGCCAGCTCAGTACTGGAAGAAGCATCAGAATACAGCGTTGCAGTAATGGTATCACCACCACTACATCCCTTGTTGCGATAGGTAGAAGAAACAGACCCTGTACTGGTGTAGGAAGACGCAATGGAGAACAAACCCAAGGAGCAGTCAGATGTAAAAGTGTAGTAATAACTGTCGCTGGTCAGTGATGAATTACTGTCATTCTGATCAACACCATCGATGGTCAATGTAACACTGCCGCCAACAAGCACATAATCTTCCGACGAGGCGATAGCACCCTCCTCAAAATCAGCACCAGTACCATTTCCCAATGCTTCAATCACCGTCTCTTCTGTAAGATCCGAATCATCGCTATCATCTGTGTCGTCGGTATCGTCGGTGTCATCTGAACTGCTATCTCCTGCGCTAGCGTCCGCAACAGACTCTCCTCCTCCGCACGCAGACAAGGTTCCAGCAAACAAAACCAGCAACAACAAATCGCGCAATGACATAACGACAAGCTCCTTTCGGGCAGTTCCAGACGATTTCACAACAGGTCGGGAAGGATAACATTTACATACGAACAACAGCCATACACAAAAAACGCGGCTAATGCCGCGTTTTCTACGTTCTGTCACAAAAACAGAATTTATCAGACATCCAGATAGTCAAGAATACCTTCAGCAGCCTGGCGACCCTCGTATATTGCCGTGACGACCAAATCAGACCCTCGAACCATATCACCTCCGGCAAAAACCTTCGGATTGGTCGTTTGATGTTTGAATTCCTGGCCTTCTGGTGCAACAACACCATCCCAGTTGTTCACTTCAATGCCGAAGTCCTTGAACCAGGGCGCAGGGCTTGGACGAAAGCCAAAAGCAACCAGCACCGCATCCGCAGGCAGGATTTCTTCAGACCCTTCCACTACCTGAGGACGGCGACGGCCGTTTTCATCAGGCTCACCCATTTCGGTTGTCACCACCTTGACGCCTTCGACTTTATCTTCGCCGATGATAGCAACCGGTTGACGGTTGAAGAGGAATTTTACGCCTTCTTCTCGCGCATTGGTCACTTCACGTTTGGAGCCTGGCATGTTTTTCTCGTCGCGACGATAGGCACAGCTGACACGCGCAGCGCCCTGGCGGATGGAGGTGCGGTTACAGTCCATGGCTGTATCACCACCACCCAGCACAACCACCTGTTTGCCTTTCATGCTGATAAAATCAGCCGCATCTTTTTCAAAGCCCAGGTTGCGATTCACGTTGGAGATCAGGAAATCCAACGCATCGTGCACACCGGGCAGATCTTCACCAGGGAAACCGCCTTTCATGTAGTTGTAAGTGCCCATGCCGAGGAAGACGGCATCAAATTCATCGATGATGCTCTGGAAGTCCACATCCTTGCCTACTTCGGTCTCCAGGCGGAATTCCACGCCCATTTCCTGAAATACCTTGCGGCGGTTGGACATGACGGTTTTCTCGAGCTTGAACTCAGGAATACCGAAGGTCAGCAAGCCACCGATCTCGGGGTATTTATCGAAGACTACCGGGGTAACACCGTTGCGAACCAGTACATCAGCCGCACCCAAACCAGCAGGACCCGCACCAATAACAGCAACGCGTTTGCCCGTCGGTACGACTTTGGACATATCCGGTTTCCAGCCCATCGCAAATGCCGTATCGGTAATGTATTTCTCTACATTACCAATCGTCACTGCCCCAAACCCGTCGTTCAGAGTGCAGGAGCCTTCACACAAACGGTCTTGTGGACACACTCGGCCACATACTTCTGGTAGCGTGTTGGTCTGATGACTCAGTTCCACGGCTTCCAGGATGTTGCCTTCGCTGGCCAGTTTCAGCCAGTTGGGAATGTAGTTATGTACCGGGCATTTCCATTCACAGTATGGATTACCACACGCCAGGCAACGGTGCGCCTGATCGTTTACCTGAGCCTGTTTGAACGGCTCGTAAATCTCCACAAACTGCTTCTTGCGAGTAGAAATTGCTTTTTTCTTCGGGTCCTGGCGACCCACTTCAACAAACTGAAAATTGTTGTTCAGACGTTGTACCATCTCGAACCTCTCTATACTCGTCCTGGACTCATTCTGTTGTCGCGTCGTGAGATTACTCAGGACGAGCGCGGGTGTTTTTCAGCAGCTGTTGCAGATCAGCAGCCTTTGGTTTGACCAGCCAGAAACGACCAATAAAACCATCAAAGTCATCGAGGATTGCTTGTCCCCAGGCACTGCCTGTCTCTGCCACAAATTCACGAATAACGCTGCGTAAATGGTTACGGTGCGCTTCCGTTTCTTCATTGCTGATACGATGAATATCAACCAGCTCATGATTGTACTTGTCAACAAAGCTGTTGTTACGATCCAGCACATAAGCAAAGCCGCCGGTCATACCAGCGCCAAAGTTGTAACCGGTTTCACCCAGCACACAGACCATGCCACCGGTCATATATTCACAGCAGTGATCTCCAGTTCCTTCGACGACGGCATGAGCACCAGAGTTACGCACCGCAAAACGCTCACCGGCACGACCTGCTGCCAGCAGTTTACCGCCAGTTGCCCCATACAAGCAGGTATTACCCACAATGGAGGTATCGTTGGTTTTGAATTCGGAGCGCTTGGGCGGGAAAATAACCAGCTTGCCACCTGTCATGCCTTTACCGACATAATCGTTGGCGTCACCTTCCAGTACCATTTGCAGACCACCGGCATTCCAGACACCAAAGGACTGACCTGCCACGCCTTTCAGGCTCAGACGTACTGGCTTGTCTGCCATCCCCTGATTGCCGTAACGACGGGCAATTTCACCCGACAGGCGAGCACCGATCGAACGGTCACAGTTGGTAATCACAAAATCGAATTCACCACCTGTTTTGGCTTCAATCGCTGGCAGAATCTCTTCCACCATACGCTCAGCCAGTAAACCTTCGTCATACGGTGCGTTACGCTCGACCTCAACGGTATGGGGTTTATTTTCTGGAATCTGGTCATTGACCAGAATCGGCGTCAGATCGAGGTGGCGTTGCTTGCCGGTTTTACCTTCCAGCATTTCCAACAACTCCGTACGACCAATCAGCTGGTCCAGACTGCGAACCCCCAGTTGAGCCATCAAACCGCGTACTTCTTCAGCAAGGAAGTAGAAGTAGTTTTTCACCATCTCGGCAGTGCCGATATAGTGCTTCTCACGCAAGTCATCGTTCTGGGTGGCAACACCGGTCGCACAGTTGTTCAGGTGACAAATACGCAAGTATTTACAACCAACCGCAACCATGGGCAGAGTACCAAAACCAAAGGACTCTGCACCCAGGATAGCCGCCTTGACAACGTCGAGGCCGGATTTCAAACCACCATCCGTTTGTACCCGTACCTTGCCTCGAAGGTCATTGGCACGCAGGGCCTGATGCGCTTCGGACAATCCCAGTTCCCATGGCGAACCGGCGTACTTGATCGATGTCAGCGGTGATGCCGCAGTACCACCGTCATAACCGGAAATGGTAATCAGGTCGGCATAGGCCTTGGCGACACCGGCAGCGATGGTGCCAACACCGGGTTCAGAAACCAGCTTGACCGAAACCAGAGCCGTTGGATTTACTTGCTTCAGGTCAAAGATCAGCTGAGCCAAATCTTCGATGGAGTAAATATCGTGATGAGGCGGTGGCGAAATAAGCGTCACACCCGGTACGGAATACCGTAACGTGGCAATCAGGTCGTTGACCTTGCCACCAGGCAACTGGCCACCTTCTCCTGGCTTGGCACCCTGGGCAACCTTGATCTGCAGCACTTCGGCACTGGCCAGATAAGCGGGAGTCACCCCAAAACGTCCGGAAGCAATCTGCTTGATTTTGGAGTTCTTGCGAGTGCCATAACGAGCAGGGTCTTCACCCCCTTCACCAGAGTTGGAGCGACCGCCCAGATCATTCATGGCTTCCGCCAGCGCTTCATGAGCTTCTGGCGATAGAGCACCCAGCGACATGGCCGCAGTATCAAAACGTGTGAAGAGTTTCTCTACCGGCTCCACTTCGCTGATATCAATTGGCTGGATACCTTTACGGAATCCCAGCAAGTCGCGAATGGTCGCTACCGGGCGAGTATTCACCAGCTCGGAAAAACGATCGTAGGCTGCCTGGCTGTTTTGCTGTACGGCTGTCTGGATGTTTTTCACCACATCCGGGTTGTACGCATGATATTCGCCGCCATGGACGTATTTCAGCAAACCACCCTGGTCAATTTTCTTACGTGCTTTCCAGGCGTTTTTCGCAATCAGCTGCAAGTCTTCATCAAAGTCAGAGAAGGTTGCTCCACCAATACGGCTGGTAACACCACAGAAGCACAAATCAACCACTTCCCGGCTCAGGCCAATCGCTTCAAACAACTGCGATCCGCGATAAGACGTGACGGTAGAAATGCCCATTTTAGACATGACTTTCATCAGGCCTTTACGAATCGCCTTGCGGTAATTCTGCTGCGATTTAAGCGGATCGCCCAGCAATTCACCCGAACGGTGCAAGTCGGTCAGAACGGTATACGCCAGCCATGGGTAAACAGCTGTCGCACCAAAACCCAGCAGCACGGCAAAATGGTGCGCATCACGGGCATCACCGGTTTCAACCACGATATTGCCGTTGGTACGCAGGCCTTTTTGCACCAGATGATGATGCACCGCGCCAGTTGCCATCACGGCAGGAATCAGTACTTGATCCCTGACCACATCGCGGTCACTCAGAATCAGGATAACGTAGCCATCCTGTATCGCTTTTTCTGCCGCCAGCGTCAGGTTCTGAACCGCTTGCTGCAAACCGATCTCCGGATCAAATGCCATCGACAGGGTGATATGCCGGAAAGCATCCGATGCACGATTGGTCAGGCCAATGAATTTTAATGGCGACAGCACAGGCGACGTCAGGATAATACGATTGGCGTGATCCGGTGTTTGTTCAAAGACATTCTTCTCTGCACCAACACAGGTTTCCAACGACATCACAATCGCTTCTCGCAACGGATCGATAGGCGGGTTGGTTACCTGGGCAAACTGCTGGCGGAAGTAATCTGCGACATGCCGAACACGCAATGACAGTACCGCCATCGGGGTGTCATCACCCATGGAGCCGGTCGCTTCCTGACCTTCTTCACCCATGGGCCGCAAGACCTGGTCACGCTCTTCGTTGGTAATCAGGTGCAGTTTTTGCTGGCAGTCCAGCTCTTCACCGGCAATGGGGTCAAAGCCCGCTTTCTGTAAATACAGTTCGCTTTCGATACGAATGGCGTTTTCACGCAGCCATTTTTTGTAAGGAAATTCGGCCTTCAGGGCGTTATCAATGTCATCGGTTTTGAGTAGTCGACCCTGTTCGGTATCGATTGCCAGGATCTGGCCAGGTCCAACCCGCCCCTTCGCCACAACATCCTGTGGCAAGTAGTCATGCACACCCACTTCAGATGCCACGGTAATAAAGTCATTTTTGGTAATGACCCAGCGCGACGGACGCAAGCCGTTACGATCCAGGCCACAGACCGCGTAACGACCATCTGTAATGACCAGCCCGGCCGGGCCATCCCATGGTTCCATATGCATGGAATTGTATTCGTAGAATGCGCGCAAGTCGGCATCCATGGTTTCAACATTTTGCCATGCTGGCGGAATCATCATCCGTAACGCACGGAACAGGCTCATGCCACCCGTGGTCAACAATTCCAGCATATTGTCCATCGACGACGAATCCGAACCCGTCGTATTCACCACCGGGGACAAATCCATCAGGTTGGGCAGCAACGGGCTGACAAACTTGCTGGAGCGAGCGTTGGCCCAATTGCGGTTACCCTGGATGGTATTGATTTCACCATTGTGCGCCAGCATGCGGAACGGCTGCGCCAGCTGCCAACGAGGCATGGTATTGGTTGAGAAACGTTGGTGGAAAACACAGATTGCGGTTTCCAGGCGCTCGTCGCCCAGGTCCAGATAAAAATTCGGCAGGTCGACCGGCATGGTCAGGCCTTTGTACGACAGCACTCGGGATGACAGGCTGGCGATATAAAAATCTGGGTACTGGGTCAGGGACTTTTCTGCGTAACGTCGGGCATAAAAAAGTTTTACGTCCAGTTCGGCATCCGTCATTTCTGTCTCACTGGAGACAAAAATTTGCTCGAAACGAGGCAAGCAGTCTACGGCCATCGGACCCAGGCAGTCATTGTTGGTTGGCACGGTACGCCAACCCAGCACTGTCAGGCCTTGGTCTTTGATTGCTTTTTCTACCGCCGCTTGTTGTTCTGCGCAAATGGCGTCATCAAGATCCACAAACAACATGCCTACTGCATATTGAGCGGGTAAGTCGATGCCCACTTCCGGAGTCACTGCACGCAGGAACGAATCCGGTTTCTGCAGCAACAGCCCACAGCCATCACCTGTTTTACCGTCAGCCGCAATACCGCCCCTGTGCGTCATGCAAGTCAGGGATTGGATAGCCGTCTTCAACAGCTCATGACTTGGCTGGCCCTTCAAGTGAGCCAACAGACCAAAGCCACAGTTGTCTTTGTAATCGCCTGGAGTATACAGACCAGTTCTCATAGAACAGCTCTCACCAAAAAAATGCTATTAAAATTATTTGCGGCTGGGAACAGCCGAGTGCTCAAAATTTGAGCAACATAGAGACAAAAGGACGCTCATTCTACACATCCAGGCGTCCTCTAACAAATATGCCCCGGCCAGCAGGCCAGTAACGATCACAAACGGCTGGCTGAAAAGCCGCTTATCGGGGCTCAACTGAAGGGGAAATCTGGCTCATTTCCCGAATCCAGGGAGAGTCTGTTTTTAAGCCAGCTGGCCGTTTTTTGACCCATGCCGCCGCATCTTCCCGAGAAGAAAATGCTCCCGCAATCACCACATACCAGGGCTGGCCATTTCTCTGGCTACGATACCAGACCAGCTTGCCATCCGCTCCGGACTGCCACTTGGTAACAAAGTCACGCGCGCCCTGTTGCTCGGAAGTCCCCAGCAGCTGAACTGCCCAGGCGTTGTCCTTGGCAAACCAGGCCGGATAGCCGGATAGCCGTGATACCGATGCTTTCTCTACCGGCGCCTGCGGCGCAGAAACTGCCGCTGCTGGTGTGGCCGGCGTAGAGACGACCGCTGATGTGTCTGCTCGACCAGCGACTGCACTCTGACTACTGGAGTTTGTCGGATTCCTGCTGGCCTGTGAAGGCACAGGTAAATCCTCTGCAGGCATTGCTGCCAAATCAGCTTCAGGCCGGGCAATCACCGGTGGCATTGGCACCTGGAGTACCGTGGTGGCAACGGCACTGTCTTCATCTCCTCCTGACAACAATCCGATAACGATGAAGATCAACAGAATGGCAGCCATAAAGGCGAGTGCCAGCGGAGAGCGCAGCTGACTTAACAACGCATTGGTATCCAGCTGACTCAGGTTTGGCAAGCGCCAATCAAAGCGCCTGCTGCTGGACGATGATGGAGCAGAGGAGCGCGAGCTGGTTGAGCTCAAGTCGATACCATCCAGCTGCAGGTCTGCAAAATCACTCTTTGTTGTGAATCCTGGCTCTCGCTTTGAAGTCGCGACCGGCTCCACTGGCCTGGACGGTTCTGGTTCTGCTGGCCTGGATGGCTCTGCTCGCTTGGGCAGCGCTACTGATTCTGCTGGCTTGGGTGATTTTACGGATGATTGTTGCACCCCGGAATTTGTATCAGCAACAGCTTGCATGGCCGCTTCAGGCTCGGGCGCCCCCTCAGATGCCAACAAGGAAATACGATACATGGACGCGCTCGCAGGGCCTTCTTTCAAGCCGTCATCAAAGCCCTCACGTCCAAACAGACAAAAGGAAATAGCATGGGATGACATCAAGGCAAACTGGGACAATGCCAGCAACATCTCGGCAGGCAGTCTCTCCGCCCGGGAGACAATAACCAATAGCGGGTCGGCCGTCTCCGCACGGATACGTGCCTGCTCCAGCAACACCTCTCGCGCCACCACTTCATCAACAGGCAGCTTGGTCACCCCCAGAGCCCCTGCCAGCTGGCCAATCAGCGTCCGGGTCTTCTGCAAATCCTCGGCCACGAGGGGCAACACCAGACTGGAATCCGCATAATGCCGGGCAACAGCAGCGGCAAGCGAGTCCCCATCTGCCTCGGACTGATACCGGATCAGCATCATCAGAGGGGAATAGCAACTCAGGTGACAAATCAGCTCGAGATAACGGGCCGGTGACGCATAAATATCCTGACCCGGCGCCTGAGAAAGTGGCGATACCATATGGCCTCCGTGCGTTGGGGTTAACCGTTTAATGCGGCCATTGCCAGTGTCTGGCAAAGCTGCGTCCGGTCTATATCTGAGGTGATATAGGCTTGTCCAATTCGGCGTAACAATACCAGTCGGATACGACCATCAAGTACTTTTTTATCCAGACTCATCCGCGATAAAAAATCCTCTTCGCTCATATTTTCCGGAGGCAATACCGGAAGAGAGCTGCGGATGAGTAGTGCCTTCAGTTCAGCAACGTCTGCACTCGATATGGCTCCCATACGACACGAAAGATCCGCCGCCATCAACAACCCGGTACCCACGGCTTCGCCATGCAACCATTGGCCGTAACCCTGATGGGACTCAATCGCGTGTCCAAAGGTATGACCAAGATTCAATATGGCGCGAATGCCTCCTTCACGCTCATCCTGAGCCACGACACGGGCTTTGCAAGCGCAAGAGGTGTGAATCGCCTGTGCCAGCAGAGCTCCATCTCCAGCCATCAGTCCATCAACATGCTGCTGAATCCAGTGATAAAATTCCACGTCTTCCAACAGACCGTACTTGATCACTTCAGCCATGCCTGCCGACACTTCCCGAGATGGCAGTGTTGTCAGTGTATCGGTATCGATCAAGACTGCTTGCGGTTGATAGAAAGCACCGATCATGTTTTTACCGAGGCGGTGGTTAACGCCCGTCTTACCACCAACAGAAGAGTCTACCTGTGACAATAACGTGGTCGGCATTTGAATAAAATCAACCCCGCGCTGATAACTGGCGGCCGCGTAACCACACATATCACCAATCACGCCACCTCCCAATGCCAGCAGGGTTGTGGTGCGGTTATGTCCTTGCTCCAGCAAGGCGTCAAAAATCAGATTCAGTGTTTCCAGGTTTTTGTACTGCTCACCATCAGGGAGAACAACACTGTCAACCTGATAGCCATCCAGCATCTGCCTGACCATATCCAGATACAGTGGCGCGACCGTAGTATTGGTAACAATCATGACCTGTTTACCACGGATATGACGAGTCAATAGTTCTGGCGTCGCGGACAGCCCTGAACCAATGTAAATTGGGTAGCTGCGCTCAGCCAGCTCTACGGTCAATGTAATCATGACAGGGCCTTAATACGTTTTTTTATTTCATTGACGACCCAGCGAGGATTACGCTGGTCGGTTTGTAATACGATGTGGGCAACTTCTCGATACAGAGGGTCACGCTTGCGGAACAACTCTCGCAGCACTTGTGCTGGATTGGCTGTTTGTAACAGAGGGCGATTTTTGTCCTTTGAGGTACGGGCTATTTGTTGCTCAACGGAAGTGCATAAATACACCACAATGCCACGTCCTCCGAGATGCTGACGATTAACAGGCCTCATAACAGCACCACCACCCGTCGCCAGAACCAAACCCTGGCGTTGCGTGAGGATATCTATTGCCTGCTCTTCGCGATCACGAAAACCCGCTTCCCCTTCCATATCAAAGATCCAGGGAATATTGGCACCACAACGCTCCTCGATAAATTTGTCAGAATCGACAAATTCAAGATGCATCTCGCTGGAAAGCAAACGGCCAATGGTGGTTTTACCCGCTCCCATTGGCCCTATTAGAAAAATCGATTGTTCGGACGGCATAGACTATCTGGCGCTGAAGGAGTCCTTCACCAGCTTCGGCGTGATGAAAACAAGTAACTCGCTCTTGTCATCCGAAACGCTAGAGTAACGGAACAGGGCTCCAATTAATGGTAAATCCCCGAAGAAAGGCGTCTTGCTGACCGACCTGACTTCTTCAGAACGGAAGATACCACCTAATACGATAGTTTCGCCATTATCTACCAGCACTTGAGTCTGTACCGCATTGGTATTAATCGTCGGACCGGCCGAAGTATCTTCCCCCACCGAGTCCTGATTAATGACCAGATCCATGATAATACGATCATCCGGCGTGATTTGAGGTGTCACTTCCAGTCGCAATACCGCCGACTTGAAGGTCACACTGGTCGCACCACTGGACGTTGACTCTTCATATGGAATCTGGGTACCGGATTCAATAAAGGCAGTTTGTCCATCGGCAGTAATCACCCGAGGCTGGGAAACAATTTCCGCCCGACCATCGGTCTCAATCGCTGACAACTCCAGATCCAGCAGATAATCGACAGTCTGATAACCAATGGCAAAGGTCGAAGCCGATGAGCTGGTTGCCCCAAAATCAACGATATTGGCTGAATCCAGATCCAATGCGCTGGCATCATCACCGGATGCCCGATCAAACAGAATCTGGTTGGTATCCTCAATGGTTTGCTGACTACCACCGGCAGTAACCCAGTTGGAGCCATTATCCTGATAGAAACCACCACCCCACTTGACACCCAGCTCTTCACCAACTGCCGTCGATGCCGCCACGATCCGGGCTTCAATCAATACCTGTCGCACCGGCACATCCAGCATTACCAGAGCTTCACGTACTTTTTCCAGATTCGAGGCAGTATCTTTCATCAGAATCGTATTGGTACGCTCATCCACAACAGCAGTACCGCGCTCAGACAATAGCCCCTGGTCGGAAGTCAGGATCGTCGCAATATCCGCCGCCTTGGCATATTTGAACTGCATGAACTCTTGCACCAGCGGAGCCAGCTCTTCCACCTGACGTACAGCTTCCAGCTCTATTTTTTCACGGGCAGCAATTTCTTCAGCCGGTGCAATCAACAGTACAGATCCCAGCTGACGCTTACCCAGCGCCTTGGTTTTCAACACCAGGTCCAACGCCTGATCCCACGGCACATTTTGCAGCCGCAAAGTAATACTCCCTTGCACCGTATCCGAGGCGACCAGATTCAGGCCGGTAAAATCTGCAATCAGCTGCAGTACCGCCCGGACTTCAATATTCTGGAAATTAAGTGACAGTTTTTCACCCGTGAACGGGAATTTTTTCTTACGCTCTTCCGCCGCCTCTTCTGGCAGATTGGTCACGTTAATCGACAATAAACGATCGGTCTGATAAGCCAGATATTCAAAATCATCCGAGACAGGCTCAATTACAATGCGCGTGCCACCTTCATGATCCTTGGCGTCCACATACTGAACCGGAGTAGCAAAGTCAGTCACATCCAGGCGACGGCTCAGCTCATTAGGCAAACGAACCCCAGACAGGTCGGCGATAATTTTTGATCCTTCCCTGCGGATATTGGCGGCCGCCTTGGCATCATTCAACATGATCTGCACCTGACCATCGCCTTGCTCGCCACGTCGAAAATCAACATTGACCACTTTCAGCTCATTCATCCCTGCCGAAGCCGGCGCCCCACCCAGCAAAGACGACTGACTTTCTATGGTCATTTGCCCTTCATTACTGGCTCCCACACGAATCAGCAACAGATTGCCATTAGAGCGGGTTGTATAAGCAACCATACGAGACAGATTAATCACCAGCCGGGAACGATCCTGGGTCGTGACCACAACCGCGGACCGGGCATTACCAGCACCGATCTGGTGGCGTTTTGTTTTCAAGGCACTGACAACACCAGGCATATCAATGGCAATACGGGCTGGCTTTTCAATGGTGTAACCACTGATTTCCGGCGGCGCACTGTCAAATGTCAGGCTGATTTCTGTTACATCACCGGGAAGTGATGAAAAAGCGATATCGTTCAGTACGGCAGCGGAAGACAGGCCGGCCTGAAGCATCAGCAAAGCTGCAACCCAGGTACGGCCCAGAGTGCGTACAGCATTTAAAAGATTCATTTCAGTTATCTCCGCCTATTCCTTCCAGAGCAATTGTTTTAGGGCGTTCTATCCAGCCGCCAAGACCATTAGGAACGATCTCGATCAGACTGAGCCTGTTTGAGGATACCGTTATTACCCGACCATGATTCTGGCCCATGTAATAGCCACGCTTTATTCGTACAACACTGCCACTACCGTCCTTGACCAGAGCCCACAAGACGCCATCGACTCCGGCCATCGTACCAACCATGGTCAACTGGCCCAGTGGGAATTGCTCAAGATGTTCTTTGGGTCGGTCAAAGTCAGGACGTACATTACTCGATGCCTGGGCAGACTGCAGTGTACTGTCAACAACAACGGGCAATTCAAAAGGGGATCGAAGCCCAGCCGCACTGTAACTGAAGTACTCGTAAGGCTTGAATACCGGAATAGGTTCTATTCGCCCCCGGGGCTTGGCCAATGCCTGACTGACAAACTGCTGCAAATCGGCAGTATTCGCAGACTGCGAACACCCCTGCAACAGCAGCATCGACACGCCCATGGCGAGCAGCCATAAATGCTTATTCATCACCACCTCCATACTGATACGTCTTGGCCAGAATGGTCATGGATAATCCGTCTTTTTTGGCAGAGCTGATTGCAAAATCATGCAGGGTTACAATCCGGGGCAAGGCAGCCACGCCGGAAACAAACGCTCCCATTTCATGGTAGCCGCCATCGACCTCGATACGAATCGGCAACTCGTTATAAAACTCGGTATTGACCATTTTTTGTGGTGAAATCGCGTTCAGTTTCAACCCGGCACCCAAGGCAGCAGCACTGATATCATCAATCAGGCCAGGCACTTCGGTATCCTTGGGCAACTGCTTCAGCAATGATCCAAAACTGTCCCGCATTTCCGCCAACTGCTCCTTGTAAGCATCCAGGTTGGCAACACGGTACGCTTTTTTCTCAATATCTTTTTTTAGTTGAACTTCTTTGGCCGCTTCTTGCTGCAAACGCTCGCCCGAATCCTTCACCAACAGGAAATATCCGGCAACCAATACAGCAACAAAGATCAACGAGCAGAAAACGACCTTGCCGGGTGTCGGCCAGGAGCCCATATCCTCCCAGTCAATCTCGTTCAGATCATTGACGTCCAGTTCCTGCAGCTTGCCAGCCCATGCCTTGAAATCAAATCCTTGCTTGGCCATATCAAGGCTCCTCACTGCTTTGAGGCTCTACCCGCCGGACAGATACCTCAAACACGTTACTGCCATTCGCGACGGCTTTAACTCCCAACAACGCCGGGTCTGCAAACCATTCAGATTCATCAAAGTTACGCATCAGTGCCGCCACACGGTTATTGGACTTGGCAACACCCTTGACGTTAACCCGACTTCCCTGGATGGACAGACTGGTATAATACAGATCTTCAGGGACGGAGCGCGCCAACTCGTCAAACAGCCGGACAATCACCGGGCGATTACCCTGCAAGTTTTGAATCAGTTCCATACGTTCAATCAGCTGTTCCCGTGTTGCCGTCAGCTCATTGATTTCGACAATCTTTTTATCCAGCTTGGAAATTTCCTGCGACAGGAAAGAATTACGTCCCCGCTGGTTACTGAGTTCACTGTCGTAGTAACTGCTTACCATCCAGACCAATCCTGCAGCAATCGCAGCAACCACGGCAATAATACTGATAAACTGCTGTTGCTTCTCCTTGCGGAGTTCCTGACGCCAAGGCAATAAGTTGATATTGGCCATTAATTAAAACCTCGCATCGCCAACCCGCAGGCGACCAGTAAAGAAGGCGCATCGTTACTCAGTAATTTGACATTCACCTTCGATGACACCGACATATCCCGAAAAGGGTTGGCAACCACCGTCGGCAAGCCCATATCTTCCTGAACCTTGTCGACCAGGCCAGCCAGAGTCGCGGTCCCTCCAGCCAGTACCAGGCAATCGACTTCATTAAACTGGCTGGATGAAAAGAAAAACTGCAGGGATCGGCTGATTTGCTGAACAACGGCGTTACGGAACGGCTCCAACAATTCATCTTCATAGTCGCCAGGCAAACCGTCGCCATCACGTGCTGCCGCTGCTTCCTGTTCGGACAGACTGTAACGCCGCATAATATCGTCAATCAACTGACGGCCACCGAAGAGCTGCTCACGAGTATAAATTGACACACCATTATGCAGGACACTGAGCGTTGTCATGGTGGCGCCGATATCAATAATGGCAACGGCTTCATTGGCATCCCCATCCAGGTGATCCCGAATCAGCTCGAATGCCCGTTCGGTACAGTAAGCTTCAATATCGACCACAACAGCTTCCAGACCGGAGTACTCAACAGCATCCTTACGCCGCTCAACGGTATCAGAGCGACAGGCCGCCAGTAGCACCTGAGCCACGGCTTCAGTCTCATCCACACCTGTATTCTGTACTTCCCAATCCAGCGAGACCTCTTCCAAAGGATAGGGAATATATTGATCAGCCTCGGCACGGATCTGCAAATCCATTTCCGATTCGGACAGATTGGCATTCATCTGGATGGTTTTGGTAATGACAGCAGAACCAGCAACGGCAAGAGCAGCCCGCTTTGCCCCGGAACGGGATTTGATCAAAGCCCGTTTGACCGCTTCGCCCACTTCTTCATCATTATGGATATTCTGTTCCATAATGGCATTGTTAGGCAGCGCCTCTGAGGCATAGGCTTCTACCCGATATCCTGCATCGCTGCGACTCAACTCAAGGACCTTTACCGACGTGGAGCTGATGTCCACGCCAAGAAGAGCCTTGCCCTTCTTGCCAAACAGATTCGCCAGCACAACAAAATCCCCTTGAAAATCGAGAACTTGCGATAACAAGTTCAGATTAATTCTATATTTGGGCGGCTATTATAGGCACAATCCTATAAAAAGGACAAAAAAGCCTTATAATGCCGCAACCGCCGATAACCGACCATACGAAGGAATTTTCAATACCTTTATGATCACGCTCAAATCGATTTTTAAATTCGTTATCTGGTTATTCGTTTGCGCCGTTTCCGGCACTGGTTTAACTTGTCTTGCCATATACCTTTATCTAACTCCTACGCTTCCTGACCCTCGTCAACTCCGCGACATTGACTTACAAACACCGTTAAGGGTGTACACCGCCGACGACCAGCTGATCAGTGAATTCGGAGAGAAACGCCGGTCTCCCCTTACATTCGAGCAAATTCCCAATCAATTCGTCAATGCTCTGCTCGCCTCGGAAGACGATGGTTTTTACGAGCATTACGGCATTGATGTTAAAGGACTTTTACGAGCAACGCTGGAACTAATTCGCACTGGCAGAAAGAAATCGGGCGGTAGCACCATTACCATGCAAGTTGCCAAGAATTACTATTTATCCAGCGAGAAATCCTTCACTCGTAAATTCACTGAAATACTATTGGCGATAAAAATAGAGAAGACGCTCACAAAACAGGAAATTCTTGAACTTTATGTCAATAAAATATACCTCGGCAAACGAGCCTATGGTATTGAGGCTGCAGCCCAGGTTTATTATGGCAAAGCAATAAACGAATTAACCCTGGCCCAAACAGCCATGATTGCCGGACTGCCCCAGGCCCCTTCCGCCGCCAACCCCATCAACAATCCGGATAGAGCGGTCAATCGACGCAACTACGTCCTGTCACGCATGGCCAGTCTCAACATGATCAGCCAGGCAGACTTTGAAACCGCAGCCGCTGAGCCAATCACCGCCCGCTATCACGGTGCAACCAGTGCCATTACCGCCCCTTATATCGCAGAAATGGTGCGCCAGTTTATGGTTGAACACTATGGCGACAATGCCTACACCGATGGTTATATTGTTCACACGACCGTTGATGCTCGCCGTCAGGAAGCAGCCACGCGGGCATTGCAACGTGGATTATTAAACTACGACCGGGCACACGGCTACCGTCAGAAAGAGAGCTTTGCCGACACCATTGCTGTCAGCCCAAACCAGACAACAACCAACAACCTTCCAGACTGGTTTGATAGCACTACCGCCGACCCGGCCACCAACTGGCCAGAAACCCTGGCCGACTGGCAACAGCAGCTCCGCAGCCAGAAATCACAAAGCCGGTTGATTCCCGCCATTGTCGCGGACGTCAAGGACGATGGCGCCTGGATGGTAACGGCCAACGGTTTCCGCTTTTTACCTCTTGAGGGTATCAAGTGGGCAGCCCCCTATGTCAGCGTCAACGTAGTTGGCAAAAAGCCAGCCACTGCTTCCCAGCGTCTGAGCCGACGGCAGAAAATCTGGTTTGAAGACCGCGATGGCGAATTGCTGCTGGCACAACCTCCTGAAGTCGAAGGCGCACTGGTATCCATCAATCCAAACACCGGTGCCATCCAGGCCTTGGTCGGAGGATTTTCCCAGGATGGCAACCAGTTCAATCGCGTCCTGCAAGCCGATCGCCAACCAGGCTCATCATTCAAGCCTTTTATTTATAGCGCGGCTTTGGAAAATGGCTTCACCCCTGCCAGCATCATCAATGATGCCCCGGTTGTCTTTAACGACTCAGGGCTGGAAAACACCTGGCGACCAGAAAATTACAGCGGCAAGTTTTACGGCCCGACCCGCTTGCGCCAGGCCCTGTACAAATCCCAGAACCTGGTATCCATCCGTATCCTCAAACAGATCGGTCCTGCCAATGCCGTCGATTACATTACCCGCTTCGGTTTTCCAAAAGCCAAACTTGGCGCCGACCTGTCTCTGGCGCTGGGTTCCTCAGCGATATCACCCATAGAGTTGGCCACAGGTTATTCCGTGCTGGCAAATGGCGGTTTTGCGGTGAAGCCTTATTTTATCCAACGCATCACCACAACCGACGGTGATGAGCTGTTTGCTGCCACTCCGGAAATCGCTTGCCGCCAGTGCGACAACTCATCAGCCAATGCTCCAGCAGCTACGATTAACGACCAGGCATCCACTACCGCAGCGCCAGAAACAGCCACTGAACCAACCCTGGCTCCACGGGTGATGGACAAACGCACCAACTTCCTGATGGTGAACATGCTCAAGGATGTTATCCAGCGCGGTACCGGTCGCCGGGCCAGAGCACTTAATCGTCATGACCTGGCTGGCAAAACAGGCACCACCAACGATCAAGTGGATGCCTGGTTCTCTGGCTTTAATCCGAACCTGGTAACAACAGTATGGGTTGGCTTCGATCAGCCCAGAAGCATGGGTAAATGGGCTCTGGGCGGCTCAACGGCATTACCTATCTGGATTGACTACATGGCTACCGCCCTCGAAACCGAACCACAGGTATCCATGGAACAGCCTGACGGTATTGTCTCGACCCGTATCGATCCTCAATCCGGACTGCTGGCAGCACCAGGACAAGAAGATGCGATTTTCGAATATTTCCGCACCGAAAATGTCCCCACCGAAATGGTGATGCCGACATACTCAGATTCAGGCAATGGCGACAACGGTGGCCTGCATGCCACACCAGAGCTACTGTTCTGACCTTTAACTGAATGCCAGATACAACAATGCCGATCCATATTCATGAGATCGGCATTGTTGTATCAGCAGAGCTGACCAATCAATTCATATCAATTACTTTGCCGGGATTCATCACGTTGTTAGGGTCAAAAGCAGCCTTCATCGCCTGCATATACCCGATCTCAGCGGCAGAGCGGGAATAGTGCAAGTACGGTTTTTTGGTCATGCCAACGCCATGCTCGGCTGATACAGAACCATCGTACTGTTCGGTAATTTCAAAAACTCGTTTTGATACTCGTGCGCAACGTTCGAAAAACTGCTCTTTCGGCAAGTCATCCGGCTTCAAAATATTCAGATGCAGATTGCCATCACCGATATGCCCGAACCAGATGATCTCGAAGTCGGGATACTCTTCCACAACCACGGCCTCTACTTCCTGCAGAAAATCAGGCACTCGGGAAACAACCACCGACAGGTCGTTTTTATACGGAGTCCAGTGTGAAATGGTTTCGGAAATATCTTCACGCAAGCGCCACAAATTGGCGGCCTGGGTTTCGTTCTGGCTGATCACACCGTCGTAGACCCAGCCTGCTTCCATACAGTCCTCAAACAACTGCATGGCCAAATTCATCTTGTCGTCGGTCTCGGCTTCAAATTCCAGCAAGGCATAGAATTCCGTCTCCGTCTCAAACGGTGCTTGAACATCACCACGAGCCAGCACTTTTTTCAACGCTTTATCCGAGAAAAACTCGAAAGCCGTCAGGTCGATGCCCGACTGGAACTTGTGCAATACACTCATGATGGCCGACATTTCCGGCACACCCAGCACCAGCACCGTCAAATTCTGTGGCGGACGCGTCAGGCGCATGGTCGCCTCAGTGATAAAGCCCAAAGTCCCTTCACCCCCAATAAACAGGTGGCGCATATCGTAACCGGTATTGTTTTTCAGCAGATCCTTGTTCAAACGAACAATGTCACCTTTACCCGTCACCACGGTCAGTCCCGCAACCCAGTCGCGGGTCATACCGTAGCGAATCACCTTGATACCGCCGGCATTGGTGCTGATATTGCCGCCAAGCTGGCTAGAGCCTGCCGAAGCAAAGTCGACGGGGTAAAACAATCCCTGCTCTTCCGCAAAGGTTTGCAGTTGCTCGGTAATCACCCCGGGGCCACATCGGACCGTACGATCAATTGCGTTAAAATCGGTCAGATGATTCATGTAGTCAAACGACACAACCACCTCGCCATTTGATGCCATGGCACCAGCACTCAGACCGGTTCGACCACCGGACGGCACCAGAGCCAAGCCGACGTCATTGGCCAACAGTACAATCTGCTGTACCTGCTCGGTGGTTTTGGGAAAAACAATCGCGCAGGGGCAAGGCTCGTAAATTCGAGTCCAGTCTTTGCCGAAATTATCCAGCGAATCAGCATCAGTGCGGACCTTGTCAGCACCAACAATGGCAGCCAGGCGTTCAACAAGGACATCTTGGGTAAGTTGTGTCATGAGCAGTCCAGGAATATGAAGAGTCGTCACACCATCCTGAAGAATCATCGATTTGAAGGTGCGGACGGAGGATCACATTGAAAGCCGCGTATGCTATCATATGCGCCCTGTTTTTCGGAGAGCTTTCGCCCCCGGACAGCACGACCGCATATAATCAGCATGGACTCAGGCCCTCCCAGACCTGACCGTCACCTCTTGAGAAGGTACCCCAATGGCCCAGACTTCCCTCGACAAAAGCAAGATCAAATTCCTCTTGTTGGAAGGCGTGCATCAATCGGCACTCGACACCCTTCATGCCGCTGGCTACACCAACATCGACTATCTGAAGACATCGCTGCCTGAAGACGAATTAAAAGAGCGCATCAAGGATGCACACTTTATCGGCATTCGTTCACGCACCCAGCTGACCGAAGACATCTTTGCCGCCGCAGAAAAACTGATCGCCGTTGGCTGCTTTTGTATTGGCACCAACCAGGTTGATCTGAAAGCCGCCACCAAACGCGGCGTTGCCGTATTTAACGCGCCTTATTCCAACACTCGCTCCGTCGCTGAGCTGTCGTTGGCTGAGATCATCATGCTGATGCGCGGCATTCCAGAGAAAAGCACCCAGTGCCACCGCGGCGGTTGGAGCAAGTCAGCTACCAACTCATATGAAATCAGAGGGAAAAAACTGGGGATTGTTGGCTACGGAAGCATTGGTACCCAGCTGTCGGTCATGGCTGAAAGCATGGGCATGAAGGTATATTTTTACGACATCATCACCAAACTGCCCATCGGTAACGCCACTCAGGTCGGCTCACTCGATGAGCTGCTGTCAATGTCGGATGTCATTTCCCTGCACGTGCCAGAAACTGCCTCCACCAAATGGATGATGGGCCCGGAACAATTTGCCCAAATGAAGCAAGGTTCCATCCTGCTGAATGCCTCTCGCGGTACTGTCGTCGATATCGACGCGCTCGCGGATGCCGTCCGCAGCAAAAAATTACTGGGAGCCGCCATCGACGTATTCCCGACAGAACCTCGCTCCAACAAGGAAGAGTTTGTCAGCCCGTTGCGTGAATTCGACAACGTTATCCTGACGCCACACGTCGGTGGTTCGACCATGGAAGCGCAGGAAAACATCGGCAAAGAAGTGGGCGAAAAACTGGCAACCTACAGTGACCGGGGTACCACCACAGCCTCCGTCAACTTCCCAGAAGTCGCCTTGCCATCCAACCAGAATGTTCACCGGATCTTGCACATCCACCAGAACGTTCCTGGCGTGATGAATGCGATCAACAGTATTTTTGCTGAAAATCACATCAATATCGCCGGTCAATACCTGCAAACGGCTGAAGACATCGGTTACGTTGTAATTGATGTGGCAACATCGGCCAGCGAACTGGCGCTGGAGAAAATCAAGGAAGTTGAAGGTACCATTCGTGCCCGCGTATTGTACTGATCCTGCTAGATAGCGGCTGGTGACAGCCGCATACCACGCCGATACAAAAACGGCCTGCCACCAAAGTGACAGGCCGTTTTTCATGCAATCGTCATTACGCGATACCGTTGCCAGCCAGTCGACAGCCAACACCTGAAGCTAAAGCCGGAAACGCACATTCACCCACGTCAACCAACGGGGCGTACGCTCAAAGTACAACTGGCCGCCATCCGCATCATACTGAACTGATAGCGCCACCCCGGCATGACCAAAATCATGGCCAAAGCGACTTTGCACTTTACGCTGCCGATAAAATTGCTGGCCCGCAAAGCCTGATCCGACGCTGCCATTTCCTTCATCCAGAATCAGCCCCAGCATCCACTCCGAATCCCCAGGAGTGTAGGTCCATGCGGCACGCAAGCTGCGCTCAGCCCCCAATACACCTTCATTACTGCCAGATAATTCCCGATGCTGCAGCAAGCCCACCAGCCACAAACGCTGCAGTCGAGCCAGGCGCCAGTCGAGCTGCCACTCCATCCCCATCAGCGTCATGCTGTTGTTATCATCCAGCGATCCATCCAGCAAATTCACCTGCCCTTCAATCAATTGGAACATCCACTCATGGAAAAACTTGATATCCACCGAGAGTCGAGGGTCAAGGAACGCACCGTAATAACCCACTTCCCAGGCATGGATGCTTTCACCTTCCAGATTACTGTTCCAGTCATCGGCATTCACGGTCAGGAACAACGAACCACTATCCAGCCCAAGGTAGTTATCCGTTAATTGTGTCACGTCTGCATTGGCATTCAGGTATTGCTCGGCCAGGTCGGGGGAACGATGGGTCTGGGAATACTGGAACCGCAGGCTTTGATCCGGGGTCAGCAGATGAGTCACCGCAAACCGGGGGGAATAATTCACCGAACTGTCAGTCTGGTGCTCTGCCGTCAACGAGAAAAACATCAGCCAATCGGGTCTCAAGCGGTACTCAACACTCGAGAAAGCCATCAGACTGTTGCGGGTAAGAGCACGGCCAAAATAAGCCTGGGAGTTCACTTCATCGCGACGATACACCAGGCCTTGAACGGAACGCAGTCGCCGATTCCACCAGATGGTGTTTTCCACCTCCATTTCCCAGCGCTGCTCATAAAGGTCATAATCGCCCTGGCCACACGTGGTTTCATCCAGCCCATCGGCTCCGACAGCCGTTGCTGCAATCTGCTGGGCCAGCGCAAGCTCTTCTTCCGACACCTCTGTATCAACACCCGCACTGGCAAGATAGGCCTGCAACGTTGACGCATCCATCAAGCCATAGGCCAAGGCACTATAATACTGCTCGATTGCCGTTCGTTCAGAGGACGTTGTATCACTATCCAATAACGGTAACACACCATAACCAAGGGCCGTGGCCAGCTCAGAATCCAGATTAAACAGTGTCCGAAGATTGGGATCGTAGGCAATGGTTGCCGTACACGCCCGATAGGATTTTTCCTGGTTTTCCGCTTGCCAGTAAGCTTTTACTTTCCATTCATGGCGACTGTTTTCCAGACCATGAAACGCGATGGAAACAAAATCAGTTGTGGCATCCATCTCTGGCGACGCTTCATGAAAGTTTTCATCCACGAGAATATTACGCTGCAGATTCTGTCGCCCGGCTTGCCAGAAAACCTCAAGATCGTCGGAGATATCACTGGCACCGCTCCAGTTAAGACCCACCATCCGGTTGTAATCCGGCAGATCCCCGGACTCATAGTCATAATCGCCAGCGGTGCCCTCCTGGCTGCCAAAGGCACTCAATCGCTGACGGGATCCATTCAGATCAAACGCCGTGGACAAATAACCTCGACGGCGGGAGTCGGAACCAAGCGATGCAGACACATCAAGCGAGCGGCTGTCGCCCGGATGACGGGTGACGATATTGATCACCCCCTGAAACGCATTCATGCCGTACGAAGAAGCACTGGAGCCACGGGTAATTTCGATCCGCTCAATATCTTCCAGCGCGATATTCAGCTGATCCCAGTCAACACTGGCAAAAATGGCACCATAGACAGAGCGCCCATCCACCAGCACTTCCAGGCGGCGGGACAAAGAGAGGTCGCCGGAGTGGTACACCACACCCGACTGGTTGGAATCCAGCTCCTGTGCCACAAACATTCCGGGCACATACTGAAAGACATCCACCAGTCGCTGAATACCCCACAGACGGATTTGCTCGGCGGTAATCAGCGTTGCACTGGCAGGCACTTCTGGCATCGGCTGCTGCAGCCGGATTGGACTTAATACAACGGGCAGGTCGGGTTCAAAGTCGTCCAGAGCCTCGGCCTGACAAACATTTGATCCGCCTGCCAAGCATCCCAAGACACTGGCAACCAGACCAATATATCGTCCAATACGAGGCATAAAACAATCCATCGGCACAGTTGCGCTAGTTCACAGAGACATTGTGGATTATGCCCATATCAGCATCAAAAAACGACTGGATTCGACCAGTGGTCAATCCACCAGACGCATTTCAATCCCGGCAGCGGCCATATGCTGCTTGGCCTGCTGCACGGTGTACTCCCCAAAGTGGAAAATACTGGCGGCCAATACCGCGTCCGCTCGCCCTTGTGTTACGCCTTCAACCAAGTGATCGAGGTTACCGACACCGCCGGAGGCAATGACCGGAATGTTCACCGCGTCTGAGATTGCCCGCGTTACACCAAGGTCAAAACCTGATTTCACACCGTCACGATCCATACTGGTCAGCAAGATCTCACCCGCGCCGTAGTCGGCCATTTTCACCGCCCACTCGACCGCATTGATACCGGTTGGCTTGCGGCCGCCATGGGTAAAAATTTCCCAATGGTTATCACCCACCTGCTTGGCATCAATCGCAACCACGATGCACTGCGCGCCAAATTTCTGTGAAGCTTCACGCACAAATTCCGGGTTATATACTGCGGCGGAATTGATCGATACCTTGTCGGCACCGGCATTCAGCATCCGGCGAATATCGTCCAGTTCCCGAATACCGCCCCCGACAGTGAGCGGAATAAACACCTGTTCGGCAATGGCTTCCACCATATGAACCGTGGTTTCACGCCCTTCATGGCTGGCGGTAATATCCAGAAAGGTGATTTCATCCGCACCCTGATCGTTATAACGCTTGGCAATCTCTACCGGATCGCCCGCATCCCGGATACCGACAAAGTTCACGCCTTTGACAACCCGGCCCTTGTCCACATCCAGACAAGGAATAATACGTTTGGCCAAAGCCATAGGAACTCTCCTGCACTACCTGTATTAGGCCTGAATCAGGCGATTGGCTTCGCCACCAGCGTATCCGCCAGAGTCTGGGCTTCGGCAACATCCAGGCTGCCTTCATAAATGGCCCGACCGGTAATCGCGCCAAGAATCCCCTGGCCGGCAACCATCGCCAACTGGCGAATATCGTCGATATTGGTCACACCACCGGATGCAATCACCGGAATGCCTCCTTCGACGGCCAACTCAAGCGTTGCAGCCACATTCACCCCTTGCATCATGCCATCCCGGGCAATATCGGTGTAAACAATGGCTGATACGCCGTCGTGCTTGAACTGCCGGGCCAGATCCACCGCCTTGACCTCAGAAACCTCAGCCCAGCCGTCGGTGGCAACAAAGCCATCCTGGGCATCCAGCCCCACAATGACCTTGCCTGGAAACGCGGCACAGGCTTCTTTGACAAACGCCGGTTCTTTCACCGCCTTGGTACCGATAATGACGTAACTGACACCGGCTTTAACGTAGGCTTCGATAGTTTCCAGAGAACGGATGCCACCACCAATCTGGATCGGCAAGCCCGGAAATTCCTTGGCAATAGCCGTCACCGCGCCACCGTTGACGGGTACACCAGCAAAGGCACCATTCAGATCCACCAAATGCAACCGCCGACAACCAGCGTCTACCCAGCGACGGGCCATTTCTACGGGGTTATCACCAAACACGGTAGAGTCTTCCATACGACCCTGGCGCAGACGAACGCATTCGCCATCTTTCAAATCAATTGCAGGTATAACGAGCATGAGAAAACCTTAATATCAGAGTGACAGCCAACCCTCAGGCCTGGCCATCCCATTCGAGAAAATTCTTTAACAACGCCAGACCGGCGTTATGGCTTTTTTCCGGGTGAAATTGCACCGCAAATACATTGTCTTCCCCCATCGCGGCAGCAAACTCAACACCATAATGGCCGCGACCTTTAATCTGCTGCGGCCGCTCCGCGTGGACATAATAGGAGTGCACAAAATAAAAGCGGCTGTGGTTATCAATGCCATGCCAGAGCGGATGATCCACTTGCGAGACCTGGTTCCAGCCCATATGCGGTACTTTCAGTTTTTCACCATTTTCGACCAGATCGTGACCAAAAAACCGCACCTGCCCAGGAAACAACCCCAAACAATCAACACCGTTGTTTTCTTCCGAACGATCCATCATGGCCTGCAAGCCCACGCAAATCCCGAGCAATGGCTTGGTCTGGCGTGCTTCTTCCACCACCTGATCGATACCCTGACGGCGAATTTCAGCCATACAGTCCCGAATCGCACCCACGCCGGGCAACACCACATGGTCAGCAGCACGAATGACTTCCGGGTCACTGGTCACCAGCACCCTGGTATCCTGGGCGACGGCCTGCAACGCACCATGGGCGGAATGCAGGTTACCCATGCCATAGTCGATCACTGCACACACTTTACTTGTCACGAAACCACTTCCTTCCAAAAAATCTTACAAAGTGCCCTTGGTGGAAGGCATGACACCCGCCATTCGAGGGTCCATCTCAACCGCCATCCGCAGTGCCCGGCCAAACGCCTTGAAAATGGTCTCAGCCTGATGGTGTGCGTTAAACCCTTTGAGGTTATCAATATGCAAACTGACCTTGGCGTGATTCACAAAACCCTGGAAAAACTCCCAGAACAACTGGGTATCGAGCTTGCCAATCGCAGCGCGGGTAAAATCACAATTGAAGCAAAGGCCAGGACGACCGGAAAAATCAATCACCACCCGCGACAAGGCTTCATCCAGCGGCACATAACTATGGCCATAACGAACGATGCCTTTTTTGTCGCCAATCGCTTCCGCAAAGGCTTGCCCCAGGGTAATGCCAATGTCTTCCACCGTGTGGTGATCATCAATATGCAGGTCACCCTCGCAGAAAATATCCAGATCGATCAGGCCATGGCGAGCAATCTGATCCATCATATGCTCCAGAAACGGCACACCGGTATCAAACTGGCTTTTGCCAGTACCGTCGAGATTGATGGAGACCCGAATCCGGGTCTCCAGGGTATTACGTTCGACCGTTGCCGTACGGGCCATGGAATGCTCCAACTATCGCCAAAGAAAAAGGAAACCATTATAAAGGGCGCAGTGAAAAACCTCCATGAAACCTCAACAAGCATCTGAAGACCAAACGCTTGCCCTTCAAACCATAATCAGGAGTCCCAAGTGCCCGTTCTACTCGAACACATCAAACAGCCTACTGCTGCCGACTGGGCTGATATCGCCAAGATTCAGGCCGATACCGCTGACGAACAACTGCAAGCTCCCATGCTGCAACAACGGCTCGCCAACCAAGGCTGGATTATTGCCGCACGGTTTAACGACCGCATCGTCGGTGTCATACTCTGTACCCAGAACCAACAGACAATAACCCTGTCGAACGCAGCCGTGAGAACAATTACGCAGCGCCGGGGCGTCATACATCAGACAATACACCTGCTACAACACTGGGCCAGGGATCAGGCCATGACCCTTCGTATCGAAACAGCACCCGATACACTGGCACCGGCCTTGGAAAAACGCGGATTTGAGTTCACCGAATCCGCCTGGGTATGGCAGCCGTAACCTGTTCATACCAATGTACCCGTTGCGATCATGGATACATTTTCAAGCGTTACAGGCAACAATCTTTTCACCACCCGGGTGCTACACAAGCAATGCGCGGCACGACATACTGCACAGATATCAGAACCTGATCTGTGCCTGTAGCCACCTCTAACATAACAATGGACGCCTCACTCATGTTTCGATTCTTGATTCTTATTTCAGCGTTGCTTTGCAACCTTACGGCCTGGGCCGCGCAAACGCCCTCGGAAGTAGTAGCCAAGGCAACCAGCCAACTGACCGAGCGTCTGAATCAGACGCCGGTAGAGCAACGTACCGAAAACCTGGTGCGCGAACTTGTAATGTCGTTCATTGTGCCTGCCATCGATCAGGAAAAAATCGCCAAAGGGGCGTTGGGCAAATACTGGCGGCTGGCCAGCTCGACGCAACAACAGGAATTCATCGATCGTTTTCGGGAATTACAGATCCGCACCTACAGCGGTGCCTTCAAGGCATTCAGTGGTGAAAAGCTGGAGTTTGAAGAAGCCCGTATCAACCCCGAAGGCGACAAAGCCTTTGTTCAAGGCTTTCTGACCCAGTCCAATGGCAACACTGTCCCAATTGATTTCAAACTTTACCGCAAAGATACGGAAGACCAATGGCGTGTATACGACGCAGTCGTCTCGGGTCTGAGTATGGTCAAAACCTACCGGGACCAAATGGCTGAACGCCTGCAAGGAACCCACCCCGGCAACGCAAAAACCCGCATGGACGACCTGTTGCAGCAACTTCAGCAAGAAGCGGATCGGGCAGCACAAGCCAACCTGGCCGCTGAATAAGAAAACGCGCCATTATTCAGTGCGTATGGTGGTCGGAACCCCATACGCACTCCGGGTCTCTCTAGGCAAATACCTGATTTATGGTACATGCTATGGTTTATTCCAAGCGGACCACATCACGTAACCGCCCCAAACGAGCCGAGAGACATGCATCTACAGGTACAACGCCTGAAGCACAAGCTGGTTATCGTCACGTTATTGACGACCACCCTGACTCTGATATTTTCAAGCATCGCCTTTACCTGGCTGGAATACTATCTGACCCGCCAGGACAACGAACGCCAACTGAACACCATTGGCACCATGATCGCTCGCCACAGCGCACACGAACTCCTGGCCGGACACACCAGCGAACTGAAAGAAAGCATCCGCTCCCTCAGTGACAACAGCGATATTCTGAGCGGCTGCATCTACGACGCCAACAACCTGCTGGTCATCACTTACCTGCGCGATAATCAGCCATCCTTGGCTCCCTGCCCACCACAACGGGACATGAGCCATGACAACCACGAGCAACAGATATTCCCGATCCAGTATCAACACAAAACCGTCGGCACCCTGACCCTGCACACCACCCAGGAATCCAGAAACAAACGACTGCAGCAGTTTGGCCTCTTTTCAATCCTGATTGCCATACTGGCTCTATTACTCGGGTTTGTTGCTTCATCGCACCTGAAAGAACTGGTCTTGCGTCCGTTACACGAGCTTTACGCCACGCTCAAGCGCATTGCGCAAGACCAGGACTACTCCATCCGTGCCACCCGTAAAACCGACGATGAACTGGGCGCTCTGGTCGACCTGTTTAACTCCCTGCTGCAAACCATTGAAACCGAACACGCCTCACTCAAGGAAAACGAAGCCCGCTTCCGCAAACTGGCGGCCTTTTCTCCCGTTGGCATCTTTCAGGTAGACACCCAACAAACCCTGCAATACGTCAATCAGCGCTGGCGGGAAATCCACCAGTTGTACGACGAATTACCGCAACTGGAACGCTGGTTTGACAGCATCGCCCCCGCCGACCTCGTCAGCCTGCGCGACGCCTGGCAGCAATTAATCACCACACAAGAAGGCATTGCCATGGACCTGCGCCTGCTGAATCGCGACAGCAGCCAGACCTGGATTCATCTGATGGCCAGCCCAATGAACAGCTCAGACGGAGAAGTCGTGGGCTATCTCGGAGCCATCTCTGATATTTCCGAACTGAAATACGCCCAGCTACAAATGGAAAACCTGGCTTTCTACGACTCGCTCACCGGCCTCGCCAACCGACGACTGTTCAAGAACCGGCTCACCAAATCCATCAAATCCGCTCAACGTACCCAATCTACCCTGGCGCTCGTTTATCTCGACATGGACCAGTTCAAACGCATCAACGACTCCATGGGCCATGATGCCGGCGACCAGCTTCTGCAAGAAGCCGCCAAACGACTGAGCAACTGCGTTCGTGATCGAGACACAGTCTCCCGTATCGGTGGCGACGAATTCACCATCCTGCTAACCGATATCAAACAGACCTCCGACGTCCTCGCCGTGGCCGAAAAATTACTCTCCACTCTCAACCGCCCGGTCAGAATCAAAGGACAGGACATCACCACCTCCGTCAGCATCGGCATCACCCTGACACCGCAAGACTCCAGCGACCCCAACACCCTGATGAAAAATGCCGACCTGGCCATGTATCGCGCCAAAGAACTGGGCCGTAACAACATCCAGTTCTTCTCCGAAGACATGAACCGCTCAATCCTCGAACACCTGGACTGGGAACAAAAAATCAACACCGCCCTGGCAGAAGACCAGTTTAACCTCGTTTACCAGCCCAAAATCAGCTTGCAGGGTTATCACACCACAGGCCTGGAAGCCCTGGTTCGTTGGCATCACCCGAAGAACGGCCTGATACCCCCAAGCCAATTTATCCCGGTCGCGGAAGAAAACGGTCAAATGCTCGCCATTGGCCGCTGGATTCTGGAACGCAGCTGCACCGATATGCAATCGCTCCTGCAGACCAGAGCACTACCCGCCGACGCTCGCCTGTCCGTTAATCTGTCGGCCAGTCAGTTTGCCGCCCCCGACCTGCAGCAAAACGTTCAGCAAGCACTGCAACTATCCGGTCTGGCGGCCGCCAACCTGGAGCTGGAAATCACCGAAAGCACCCTGATGCGCGATGTCGAAAGTTCCATTGCCATCATCAACAACCTGCAAGCGCTTGGTATCCGCTTTGCTATCGATGACTTTGGCACCGGCTACTCATCACTCTCCCATCTCAAACGCCTGCCAATCACCGTACTCAAGATCGACCCGTCATTTGTCGCCGACATCACCACCGACGTCAACAACATGGCCATCACTGCCGCCATCATTGCCATGGCCCACAAACTCGGCCTGTCCGTCGTGGCCGAAGGTGTTGAATCCGACGATCAGGTAAACTTCCTCCGCAACAGCCTTTGCGATGAAGGCCAGGGCTATCTGTTCAGCCGACCACTGACACTGCCGCAACTGCAGCTGTTTCTGCACAAAGCACCAATCGCCCCACTCAACCAATGACTCAGCCTGATGACCTCTACCCAGACCGATACCGCATTCTCTGACACCCTGCTCCACTGGTATGACCACCACGGGCGCAAACACCTGCCCTGGCAACAAGACATCACACCCTATCGAGTGTGGGTCTCAGAAATCATGTTGCAACAAACCCAGGTGGCCACCGTCATTCCCTACTACCAACGCTTTATGGAACGCTTTCCCACTGTACAAGCGCTCGCCGCCGCCGAACAGGATGACGTACTCCACCTCTGGACCGGCCTCGGCTACTACGCCCGAGGCCGTAACCTGCATGCCTGCGCCAAACAAATCGTCGAACGTTACCAGGGTGAATTTCCCCCATCGGTAACACAACTGACAGAGCTGCCGGGCATCGGCCGCTCCACCGCCGGAGCCATCGTCTCCATCAGCATGGGCATCCGCGCCGCCATCCTCGATGGCAACGTCAAACGAGTCCTTACCCGCTTTTACGCCATCGAAGGCTGGCCCGGCACCACGGCCGTACAAAACCGGCTCTGGGACATTGCCGAACGGCTGACCCCCAATCACCGCCCCCGCGAATACACTCAGGTCATGATGGACATGGGTGCCACCCTCTGCACCCGCAGCAAACCCGATTGCAGCATCTGCCCGCTCCAGCCCGACTGCCTCGGCTACGCCAGCGGCAACCCGACCCAATACCCCAACAGCAAACCCAAAAAAGACAAGCCGGAAAAACACACCTGGATGCTGATGCTACGCAACCCGCACGGTGAATACCTGCTGCAGCCACGCCCACAAACCGGCATTTGGGGTGGCTTGTGGAGTTTTCCGGAAGCCACCTCCCTGGCACAAGCTGAACAGTGGCTAAGCACTCACTACGGCGACAGCACCGACATTCAGGAACTCAGCAGCTTCCGTCATACCTTCAGCCACTACCACCTGCACATACACCCGGTCGAAGTGCACTTGCCCCGCGCCCCGACATACATAGGCGAAGCACAACAGCATTGGTACAATCCACACAACCCGAGCGAACTGGGCCTGGCCGCACCGGTCAAAAAACTACTGCACGCCAGCCTATGACTCACCACACCAGGAACGCCACATGAGCCGCACAGTCTTCTGCCGCAAATACCAGCAAACACTGCCAGCACTGGCCACCGCCCCACTCCCAGGCCCAGCCGGAGAACACATCCTCCAACACATCTCCGCCCAGGCCTGGGAAGAATGGACCGCCCATCAAACCCGGCTAATCAACGAAAAACACCTCAACATGATGGACAAGGAAGCACGTAAATACCTGACCGAACAACGCGAAAAATTCTTCTCCGGCACCGACTTCGACAAAGCTGATGGCTATGTCCCTGAAAATTCTGAAAAATAATCACCCAAATACTGTTGACAGAAAATCAACAGAGCGGTTTAATACGCGCCACTTAACGAACAGCACGCCACGCTCAGCGTAGCAGCAAAGTTTTCGTTAACGTTGCCCGGATAGCTCAGTCGGTAGAGCAGGGGATTGAAAATCCCCGTGTCGGTGGTTCGATTCCGCCTCCGGGCACCATTTATTACTTAAAAATCAAGCAGTTACAATAGCTTGATTGGCCAGAAAAGTAGTCCAGACTACTTTGGGCACACAAAAGACCGGCTTTTGCCGGTTTTTTTGTGTCTGTCTGTTTTCCCTCAAAAACACCTTCTTTGAATACTGAAGTTTTACTCTTGTAAGACTGAGCCATTTGCACAAAAAACCCTGCTCTGGCCAACAATATCAGACACATTGATTTACTGGTTTCTCATCCTCTGGCCAGTTGCTGGATCATGGCGTAGATCGCTTGTATCTGCGGTGCTTTCTTGCTGTAAAAATCCGCATCAACCAGATCTTCCGATGAGTATCCCCAATAATCCCAGCAACCGAGCGGGTTCAGTGGTGCAAAGTCAGACACATTCACCTGGGGGTAAAGCACAATCAGCCGATTGCTGTCGGCCATCTGGTTGTAGCCAGTGGTGCGTATATAGGCATCGCCAATTTCATCGTAGGATTGTTTGCAGCCATGCAGCGCCACATGAATACGGCAGCGGCTGTTTTGCCGACAATATTGCGGTACATACACATAGCCGGTCTCTGCCATGCTGGTTCGTTCACCGACCAGAAAGGGGCGCTGGTCAAATGCGAGCAGTTCTCCGGATACCTCTGGAGCCGGTGGAATCGCATCCATATACAGGTAGGAAAGAATGCGGGTGGACTGCATAAACTGGCAGTTGTTGATAAAGGGAGCACGGGTCAGGGCGCAATCGGTATCATCGCTGTTATTGGTGAGGATCGCATGGCCAGCGTTAATCTGGTCGTTGTAGAGTATTTGCTGGGCTGGTACGCCAAGCTGTACAAAATAGTCTCGGGTGGCGTCCACTACTCGACTGATCACGGTATCGTCACTGCGACCACTGAACAGGTATAGATGGTCATCCTGCAGGTTGATAACCGCATCGATGCGGCCTTGCTGCTCCAGCTCCCGGGTCAGGCCAACCAGCCGCGAGACATTGGGTCGCAACAGCTCGGATTGAGGTGTCATGCAGGTGGTGGTGGCAGTCAATGCCGGAGCGGCCATCGGCCAGGAGCGGGAACACAGATATGGACCACCGGCAATTACCCCGATGCCCACCATAATATCGGAGTGAGCCATATACAGCTGAGAGGCCATAAAGGCCCCGGATGACAGGCCAGAAACCGAGGTCTGTTGAATATCGGCGTTATAGCTGGCCAAAGCCGATATACCAGAACCGGCGGCGGTATCAGCGGCTGCAGCCGCTGGATCAGAGGCGTCATCCCTTGAGCAGCCACTGTTCAGGGCTGCCAGGCAGACTATCAACGCCGTATAACGTACCAATGGGAACACACAGGCCTCCTTGCCGGGCTGATTATCGTTGTGTCATCCGTGTCATTACGATACCGCCAACATGGCGACTTGTCTGCGAGCCATACATCAGTTACGGGCCTACAATACGCCTGTTTCTACAAACGCCTATAGCCGTTGTTATGACTGTCCGACCAATGGTATCCGGGTCATAACCTGGTCAATCAGAGACTGAACCGGCTGCGTCAGTCGCATGGGTGCCGGAGCAACCTGATACAGCACGCCGCAAGTGATTAACAATACAATGGTTCCACGCCAGTTAACCAGACTGATGGGTTTGATGGCAGTACCAAAGGACTTTTTTAACCGCATCCCATTAAAATCCACGGCGTAGAGTTCATCCAGCAATAAATGTACAACAAAGCCACCGGTCACAAAACCACCACCGATCCAGCAGAAATCCGCGACACGATCAAACAGCTGATCAATGATCACAACGGTCAACAAACCACAGCAGAAAGCCGCCAGCAGGGAATGAATCACGCCCCGGTGCACCGTTAACCGCGTAAACAACTCCATCGCAGCAGGGCCAGCCAGGGCATAAGCCAGCGCCATGCCACCCCAGACAGTGGCCAGCGACGTCCAGCTGGCGTTGGCGTGAGGCAGTAGCAGCCACAACGCCACCCCCGCCGCCAACGATCCGAGACAGTTGAATACCCAGACCACCGGGCGGGATGTATCCGAGTCGATATCGGGCAAGATACCGCCCAACATCCCCAACAGAAACAAGATGAGGGCTTCAGGAAACGAAGCCCAGCTGGTCACGACTAACAATGATGAAGCCATCGCGCTGACGATCGCGGCACCGCCAAGATGGGTTGAGAAGCTGGCCATAAATACCTGTATATCCACACATGAAAGCTGCAAGGGTAACAGAATATCCGGGGCTTGCTGAATTAGTTGCTTTACAGCCTCAGACTATTGGACAGCGACGTCCTGTACCGCATGGATCAGGCGTTTTGGCTCCAGAATCCGGCGTAGTTCCGCGGCAGGCAAGAGTTGCTCTTCTTCCACCAGGTCGATCACGGTGCGATTTTCCTGCAAGGCCCGACGGGCAATCCGGGTCGCATTTTCATAGCCGATATAGGGGTTTAATGCCGTTACCAAACCAATGGAATGATGCACCATATCCGCACATTCCTGGCGGTTGGCGGTAATGCCGTTGATACAACGTTTTTCCAGCATCACCATGGCACGTTTGATCAGTCGCATGGATTCCAGCAGATTGTAAACAATCAATGGCTCCATCGCGTTCAGCTGTAACTGGCCAGCTTCAGCTGCCATACAGATGGCCAAATCATGACCCATGACTTGATAGGCGACCTGATTAACGGCTTCCGGGATCACCGGGTTAACCTTGCCAGGCATGATCGAGCTGCCAGGTTGCTGCGGCGGCAAGTTGATTTCATTGATACCGGCCCGTGGCCCCATGCTCAACAAGCGTAAATCATTGGAGATTTTGGATAGCTTGATCGCCAATCGTTTCAACATGGAGGAGAACAGCACAAACGCGCCCATGTCCGATGATGCTTCAATCAGATCTTCCGACTGGGTCAGGGCGAAACCACTGATACTCGACAGGTGCTTGATGGCCAGTTTGCCATACCGGGGGTCGGCGTTAATACCGGTGCCAATGGCTGTACCGCCAAGATTGACTTCCTTGAGCAGCTCCGACAGGGCCGCAATCACCCGTACATCTTCACCCAGGGTCGAAGCCCAGGCACCAAACTCCTGTCCCAGGGTCATGGGCACAGCGTCTTGCAACTGGGTGCGACCCATTTTGATCACATCGGCAAATTCGTGGCTTTTGTCTCGCAACGAGGCCTGCAGGCTGACCAGTGACTCGACCAGATCGCCATGGCTGAGCAGAATGCCCAGCCGGGCCGCCGTCGGGTACACATCGTTGGTCGATTGTGCCCGGTTAACGTCGTTGTTCGGGTGTAGATACTGGTAGTCACCACGGGCATGGCCCATTAGCTCCAGACCGATATTGGCAATCACTTCATTGGCATTCATATTGGTCGAGGTGCCCGCCCCGCCCTGAATCATATCCACCACAAACTGCTGGTGAAACTGCCCTTGCAGCAACCGGTCACCCGCCGCCACAATGGCGTTGCAACGTTGCTGATCCAACAAGCCCAGCTCGGTGTTGGCCAGCGCGCACGCCTGCTTTACCATCGCCAGGGCGTTGATCAATTTGGGGAAATGCGCCAGCGTCACCCCACTCAAGTCAAAGTTATCCTTTGCCCGCTGACTCTGAATGCCAAAATACGCGCTGGCAGGTACTTCTCGTTCGCCCAACAGGTCTTTTTCCAGCCGATATTCAACAGCATCCGTCATGACGTCAGCAATCTCCTCTCTAATACAGTTTTTTCTGAGGTGGTCCGGCAAACTCCAGCGGGCCAACCAGTGTCATGTCGACTTCAATCAGCGCCGGGCCATCCAGCGCAATGGCTTCCGCAATGGCGCTGCGGAATGCGTCACTGGAACCCACTTGCCAGCTTGGCATTGCCATCGCCTTGCCCACTTCGGCGTAGTTGGGGGTGTGCAGCTCGTTGTAATACTGACGGCCACCAAAGTAGTTGTTCTGGATACCGCGCATCACGCCATAACCACCGTCGTTCATCACAATCAGCACCATGTCGGTGTTTTCCTGCACCATGGTGGCCAGCTCACCAATACCCAGCATCAAGCCGCCGTCACCCACAATGGTGGCGACTTTTTTGTCCGGGTTAGCCAGAGCCGCACCGATGCCGTGAGCCAGACCCAGACCAATGGCACCGGCCAGCGAGTGGATATTCTGGTTTGGCTGCTGGAACGGCAACAAGCGGCTGCCCCAGGTTGAGCCGGAAACCGTGATATCGCGAACAAAAATGCCATCAGCAGGCAAGGCATCACGCAACGCCTGACAGATATTGGCGTAGTTGCCGACCTGCTCAATCAAGGTGCTTTCGGCCTGTACAACGGCTTGTGTGATCGCTTGGTCATAATCGCTGTCGATACGTTCTGGCAGATATTCCGCCAGATACTCCAGTACCGGCGCGCTGTCTGAGCAAATAAACTGGTCAACCTGATAATTACGATTATGGGCACCGGGATGAGCATCCACCTGAATCAACGGGCGGCCAAATTCAGTCGAATAGCTGGCTGTCTCATTACTGCGCAAGCGTGAACCCACCACCAGTACCAGGTCGGCGTCTTCCAGCAGTTGCTTGACCGATGGGCTGTTGTGGAAGGCTCGCAGGCTGCGCGGATGCGCATCAGGCAGCAAGCCCCGGGCATGTGTGGTCGACAATACCGGGATGCCTTTGTCGGCCAGTGCCGTAACGGCGGCAACGGATGCAACAGCACCACCGCCCACCCAGATCACAGGACGACGCGCCTGTTGCAGCTGCTGCAACAGGCCATTCAGTTCTTCCTGATTGGCAACTGGCATGGCCGGGACGGCAATCGGCCCCAGATTGTCGGGCAAATCAATAGTGGTGGCTTGTACATCGATCGGAATTTCAACACTGACCGGCCCCATCGGCACGGTACGGGCAACACGAATGGCCTCACACAGAATGCCAACGACCTGGTCCGGGTGCGTAATCCGGTAAGCTGCCTTGCTCGCCGCACGTAAAAACGTCAGCTGGTCTTTGGCTTCGTGGATAAAGCTGGCATCACGATCCAGATACGCCGACTCCACCTGACCGGTAATATGCAGCATCGGGCTGGCCGCATTGCAGGCTTCGATCAAGGAGCCAATGGCGTTGCCGGCTCCGGCTCCGGTGCTGGTCAAACACACACCCAGCCCCTGAAAACGGCTATGGGCATCGGCCATGGTGGCCGCACCGGCTTCACCCCGGGCGCAAACAAAGTGCATTTTTTCACGACGGCCAATCGCATCGGCGATGGGCAAGTTATGAATCGATATCACGCCGTAAATATCAGAGACCCGATGGGCTTCCAGAATACGAGCGACGACTTCACCGACGGTTACTTGTTCTTTCATTCTATTCACTCCAACAATAGCGGTTCGTCGCCCATCAGGCAGACCAGTTGTTGGGCTCGTCACTCAAGCCCACATAAATACTTTTTTGTTGCATGTATTCGAGCACTCCGGCACGGCCTTTCTCGCGCCCCAGACCACTCTCTTTAAAGCCACCAAACGGTGCCGACACCGAGAATTTTTTATAGGTGTTCATCCAGATGGTGCCGGTTTCCAGAGTCCGGGCCAGACGCCAGCCGCGCCGGAAGTTCTCCGTCCAGATACCCGCAGCCAGGCCAAAAATACTGTCGTTGGCCTGGGCGATCAGGTCGGCTTCATCATCAAACGGCAGCACCACCAGCACCGGGCCAAAAATTTCTTCCTGACAGACATAGCTGCTGTTGTTCAGGCCACTGATGATCGTCGGGGCATAAAAACACCCGGCGTCGTAATCACAGCTTGCTGTTTTGCCGGTCAGACGTTCGCCACCGCACAACACGGTGCCGCCATCAGCACGAGCGCGTTCAACAAATCCGGCCACACTGTCGAGGTGAGCCATATTGATCAACGAACCCATATGGGTATCGGCGTGCTCGGGATGCCCGACCCGCAAACCCCGGGTCAATTCCAGCAAGCGCGCCATAAAGGTGTCGTATATGCTCTGATGCACAAACAGTCGGGCACCGGCGATACAGGCCTGGCCTGCGGAGCTGAAGATGCCGTAACACACGCCACGGGCAGCCATTTCAATATCGGCGTCTTCCAGCACGATGGTGGGCGATTTGCCGCCCAGCTCCAGCGAGATCGGAATCAGCTTTTCAGCGGCAATATGAGCCAGGTGGCGACCGGTTGAGGTGCCGCCGGTAAACGAAATCTTGTTCACTTTCGGGTGGCGGGCCAGCGCTTCACCCACGACCGAACCCCGGCCAGGCAAGACACTCAGCAAGCCTTTGGGCAAGCCGGCCTGTTCAAACAGTTTGGCCAGTTCCAGAGCAGCCAGCGGTGTGGCATCGGCGGGTTTGACGATTACCGCATTCCCGGCGGCCAGCGCTGGAGCTATTTTCTGCATCTCACTGGCAATGGGGGAGTTCCACGGCGTGATGGCCACCACCACTCCCAGTGGTTCGTGTACACTGGCGGTCATAAAATCGCGGGAGCGTTGGCTCGGCAAACTTTCATCCAGCGTTTCACAGGCGGCGGCAAAGTAGCGAGCAGTGCCTGCGGCGCTCATCACCAGACCCATGGTTTCCGTCAACGGCTTGCCGTTGTCGCGGGTTTGTAACGCCGCCAGTTCGCTGGCGCGGGCGGTGATCAGATCCGCCACACGGTAGAGAATCGCGGCGCGCTCATGGGGCAAGCTGTTGCGCCAGGACGGATCACGCCAGGCCTGGTCGGCCGCTTGTACCGCTTCTTCGACATCATCGACATTGGCGGTGGCGATGTCGGCATTGCTGCTGCCATCCGCAGGAAAAAAGGTGCTGCGAAGATCGCCACGGCCATTTTTCCATTCACCTGCGATGTATATTGGCTTGACCATAATCCGCCTCCTCATCTGTTATTGCGGTCGAACGGCAAGGGGAGCCCCTTCCCACTCGGGAATCTTTTTTTGCACATCGGGTTAACTTGCCCAGTACGGGACGACGAACTAGATCACGATCGTCGACACACTCTGGCGACAGGCCCGGACCACACTCAACGCCGCCAGGGTCGAGGTTTTCGGGTTACGTTCCAGTGGTTTGCCACACAGCTGGATGCTCATTTCACCAAACCGGCCACGGGCTGAAATCTGGTGTTGGTTGGTGGTCGTCGTCGGGTCCACCACCAGCTGCACCCGAGTGTCGTCCAGACCTAGACTGGCCAGCGCGATCGTTGCGGCGACATTGGCATTGGCCGGAAAAGTCAGCGCGGCTTGCCGAGCGCTGCCTTCAAAAAACACCTGCGGCTGTTCAACACACGCCAGGTCGATCAGTTTTTCTGCCGGGCTGCCACGCCAGCTTTGCGGGCTTTTACGGCAGGTATAGGTCACCTGATCCAGACCACCTTCACGGGCCGCAGCCAGACCGTCGATACCGGCAATGGCACCAGGCAGGGCATGCAAACGGGCGTTACCCACCGTCGCGGCTGCTTGCAGTTGATCCGCCAGCTGACGATCCGCCAGCGCACCAATCGAAATCATCATCAGGTCCCAGCCACGTTTCAGCACTTCGACACCATGGGCGCGAATACCCGGCTGACCGGCACATTCCAAAACCAGATCGGGCTGGCCATCACATGCCGCAATGGCCGTAATTACCTGTACCTGATCGCCCAGTTGCGCGGCGATACGCTCGCGGCTGCGCTCTGTGGTCACGACCCAGCCCAGGCGCAAGCCTTCTGGCAGTAACGCCAGTACTTCTTCTGCCATGGCTCCAAAGCCAATCATCATCAGTTGTTTCATGTGTCGGTTCCCGGTCTGATTACCGTCTGCAGGTCGCTGGCTGAGTCAGCGACAATTCAAATCTGTTTGGCAAAACCGCCGGAGACATCCAGGGTTGAGCCGGTGGTGTACGAGGCCAAGGGCGAGGCCAGAAAAACCAGCGCCCGGGCCGGTTCTTCCGGACGACCCAGTCGACCCATCGGAATGCCTCGCTTGTTGGCAATTGCCCCGGTCCACTGTTCCCAGCTGGCATCGGTATCGGATCGATCCAGATAGCGGCGACGCCATTGGCCAGACTCCACCATACCGAGCAGAATTGAATTTACCCTTACGCCCTTTGGCGCATACTCGTGGGCCAGTGAGTGGGTAAAATTCAGCAACGCTGCTCGCGCTGCGGAAGTCGCCATCATGTGTGGCTCCGGTTGTTTCGCCAGCAAGGAGTTCACATTGGTGACAGAACCCATTCCCGATGCCAGCAACTGATTCATAAAAGCCCGTACCGGACGGATCACGCCAAACAGTTTTAATCCGGTTTCGGCCATCCAGTCATCGTCGCTGGTGTTATCAAAGCCGGAAACCCGCCCTTGCCCGGCGTTATTGATCAGGCAGTCGGTGTTGCCCAGCTGCGTCTTGACCGCTTCGGCAAACGTGGCAACGTCGTCGGCGTTCAGAACATCGCAAACCCGGGTCATAAACTGGCCATCAGGGAAGGCGGTACGCATCGCGTCTTCCGAGGCCAGCAGACGCTCTTCGTTACGGCCACACCAGGCAACTTTGGCTTGTTCCTGCAGCAGCAGCCGGACGGTTTCCAGGCCAATACCAGAGGAGCCGCCGGTGACAACCACAACACGATCTTTCAGCATAAAACTCATAACGAGGTACCTGTCCGGGAGGTCGCCGAAGACATCCAGTCCTTCAGCGCCTGATTCACTGCCGCCGCGGCTTCGACATAACAGGCGTGGCCTGCGGCGGCGATTTCAACAAATTCGGTAGTATCCAGGTCGCTGGCCAATTGCCGGGCGGCCTGCGGTGGAGTGATGGTATCGGCAGCGCCACAGATGACCCGGCGAGACTCAACATCGACGGGCAAGTACGACCAGATATCATCGTTGGCCAACAGCCAGGAAGCGGCCTGAAAGCCGGACAAACGCAGCTGGCGCATGCCATCGGCAACCAGGCTCACCTGTGCGGCGCTGGCATTAACAGAAACCAGTGCGGCGGCACGTTGTGCAGCCAATCCGGCAGGCCCCAATTGTGCCAGCATGGTTGGGCGTTGACGGTACACCCGTTCCCGGGTTTCAGCATCGGCTTGACCATACCCCTGGGCCGGACTGGCCAGCATCAAACCGGCCAGACGCTGCGGATAACGGGCAGCAAAGGCGGCGGCAACCATGGCACCCAGCGAGTGGCCAACCAGCCAGCAACGTTGAATACCCAGCGCATCCAGCCAATGAGCCAGCCGTTCGGCATAGTCTTTAGCGTTGGCGTTGGCCCCGGTTACGCTCAGGTCATCACTGTCGCCATATCCGGGGGCATCCCAGGCCAGCACCCGGCAGTCAGTTTCCAGTGCGGCCAATTGTTGCACCCAAGAGCCGGAACCCGAGCTGATACCATGCAGTAACACCAGCACCTCACCATTACCACCACTCTCCGGGCCAGACTCGCGCCAGGACTGGTTAACGTCGCCCAGCCGGATGCTCTGACGGGGAAAGTCGTCGAGTTGTTGAATCAATGTGGTAGTACATGTGGCTGTGTTCATGGCTATGCTCTGGCTCCCGACAATTGAGCTTATTTTTTATCGCGTTTGATCTGTGACAGCGGGTGATCGGCCGGATAGGTCGGGATCACCGGCTTCGGCGTTCCCAGCATCACACACATCAGCGCGTCTTCCTGGGTGAAGTTGTACAGACCCCGGTAGATGCCTGGTGGAATCGACACCAGATCACGTTCGTTCAAGACGGTCTCACAGGTCTCGCCGTTCAGTTCCATCGTCAAACGGATCGAACCACGCAACATAAAGAACACTTCTTCAACATCGTCGTGCAAGTGCAGCGGGCCTTCACACTGCGCCGGTAACAACATGGTGGAGAAGGTGAAATGTTCCGATGGCACGGTGTTGGTATCGCTGGTTACACCGGCAGCACCGGTGCCCATGTAGCGCATTTGGGCACGGCGGTATTTGGGGTCGTAATCTGCCTGGAATTTCAGTGCATTAAAATCGTAGGTACGATTTTCCTTGCGGGCAATCCGGCCAGCCATGAAGTCTTCAAGGCTTGTTTCTGCTGGCTTGTTCCAGCTTTCGAATGTCTCAGACATGCTGTTTTCCTCAGGTTAGTTCACCATATGTGGCGGGCGATAAAGCGGCCCGACTGGTCTGCTGCCGTACCCTCGGCGGCTTGCGTTACGGGGATCATGATCCATAACGCGGTCGTACTTATTATGCGACATTTGTTTTATATTTAAAACATCAGTCTTTATATGAAACATGCTAGGCAGATTTCCGCCCTCGGTCAAGGTGAAAATCTGACCAGTCGTGACTGTTTCGTCGTCTTTGTCGCTACCGCCGTACGGCAGCGATCAACCGATCAGATATCCAGCACCAACTTGCTTGATTTACAACCCGACACACAGATCATCATGGTGTTGTTGGCGGCCCGTTCGGCTTTGGTCAACACGCCATCGCGGTGATCAATCTCGCCTTCCAGCACTGCCACTTCACAAGCACCACAAACGCCTTCACGACAGGAGCAATCAAGGTCAAGCCCTTCGCCTTCCAGCCGTTCCAGCAAGCTGTCGCCCGGGTTGATCTGGATAATCTGGCCGGACCTGGCCAATTCCACTACATAGCTGCTGCGGGCATCGTCCGACGCCGCAATCTCGACGGCGGCAAAACGTTCGATATGCACATTGGCATGGTTCAACTGGGCACAAGCGGCTTCAAACGCATCCAGCATCGGCGTCGGGCCACAACAGTAGAAGTGGGTGGAGGCCGCCTGACCTTGCAACAGCTGTTCAAGATTGGGCGGTGTACCGGCTTCGTCGTCAAAGCGGAAGCGGACAGTCCCGCCCAGCTCTGCCGTCAGTGCCTCGATTTCAGCAATAAAAGCAGCCTCTGAGCGAGTGCGGGCGCAATAGATCAGTTCCGCCGATTGCCCTTGTTGCAGCAACTCACGGAACATACACAGCACCGGGGTGATCCCAATGCCACCCGCGACCAGCACGCTGTGGCCATTATGCGGCTGCAGCGGGAAGTTGTTCCGCGGAGCGCTGATGGCCAGCCGGGTGCCCACCCGCAACTGGCGATGCACCCACTCTGAGCCACCGCGACTCTTTTTGTCTCGCAGGATGCCCACCACATAGCGGTTTGGCTCCGCCGGTGAGTTATACAGTGAGTAGCTGCGCACCATGCCGTTGGGCAAGTTCAGATCAATATGCGAACCGGCCGTAAACGCCGGAAAATCGGCAGCCCCGGGCTCGGGACGCAGTTCGATACTGATGATGCCTTCCGCTTCGTAGCGTATCTGGGACACCAATGCGGTGAGAGTTTCATTGCTCATAGTCCGGCTCCGTTAATCAGCCTGTTTGATCGTGTTGCCAAGGTCGGCATCCAGATGAATACCGGCTTCGATTTCGACGCACAACTCCGGAAATACCAACCCGGACACTTCCACCAGGGTGGAGGTCGGGTATACCGATTGCCCCACAAAAAAATCCTTGCGGGCGCGGCTGATGGCGTCTTTATCGCGAATATCCGTCACGTACACCGTCAGCCGGTAGATGTTGCCGATATGACCACCGGCCGCTTCCGCCAGAGCCTGGATCTTGCCCAAAACCACCAGGGTTTGCTGGTACGCATCCAGTGGCTCACCCGCCGCCGCGGCTTGACGAGTCGCCGGGTGGCCGGTCATGCCGGATGTCACCAGCTCCCGCCCCAGTAACAGGGCATTGGACCAGCTGGCGGTAGCCAGCTCCGGGACGCTGTCTGCCCGAACATGGGCGACCAGGTTGTTCATATCCGTCATCTCAATTCCGCCTACTTGCTGGCTTCCAGTTCTTGCTTGGCCAGGTTTTTCATATAACGACGCAAACGCACCAGTCCAAGATCGTGCTGGTACAGCATTTCACGCTGGTTGGCGTCCGGCTCCATGGCTTCAAGGGCAACCCGGTCTTGCTCCAGCACGTGCCAGTGACGGGCTTCCAGACGGTTCTTGTACAAGAAGCGCCAGGTATCTTCCTGCCAGCCGGTCAGCGGGCGACAACGCCAGTGGAACACGCCTGCCAGCTGTGGATTCAGGGGAACGTACATACCGATAATATGGAAGTTGCCACCAGGCCCACCGGTCTTGGGATAGGGAATTTCCAGCCGTTGCCACATCAGGTTGGTATCGGCAAATTCACTCCAGTCGAAGTTGACGCCACGCTGGCCTTCTTTCTCGAAGATAAAACCGTGGTCAGTATCGGTGGTTACAAATTTGGCCTGGGTTTCGCCTTCCGACATGGAATGCGACATTTTGTGCAGGAAAGCCCCGTGCATCGGATCAGCCACGTTATCCAGTACATAACGGTAATCGGCTTTCCATTCGCAGTAGCACAGGAAGCTGGAGTATTCGTCCGAGGTCAGCTGCTCTGGCAGGATCAGCTCTGGTGGCGTTTCCAGCTGTGGATCGACGGCGTTATAAAGAAAGATCGCACCGGCAACTTCCTGGGTGTGAAAACGACGGGTCGGTCTGCTACCTTCCAGTTTGCAGCCCGGGCTGCCCGGTACCTTGCGGACTTTACCACTGCAGTCCACTTCGACGCCGTGATACGGGCACTGCAACCGGTCGCCAAGGTTGGCTCCCAGAGACAAGGGTGCACCCCGGTGTGGGCAGTGGTCTTCGACCGCATGCGCGGTATTGTCGGTATCGCGCCACAACGCAATCTTGTAGCCCAGAATCCGCAACGAGACCGGTTTGTCAGCCGTCAGCTGGTCGGATGGCAGCACCGGATACCAACGATCCTTGATGCCTTGCTGAAGAATTTTTTCGACCGGATCGGCGCTGGTTTGAATGATGTTCATACTTGATTCTCTCTCTGCTATGCCGCGTTACTCGCCCAGCTTGCTCATCAGGGTTTTATAAGACTCTTCGGTCCACAGACCAGTGGCTGTCGGGCACGGTGGGCCAACCACATTGAGGAAATTCACCAGGCCATCCAGGTCGTGAATTTGTTCTCCGAATGCACGCTCAATCGAATCGGCCAGCAGGTCTTCAAAGGGTGTGTTATCACGGGTGCGAGCCTGATGGGGCTCCAGATACGGTGCTTTCATTTATTGTCCTCCATTCTGTACACGTTCGCGGATCATGGCGCGTACCGGTACAAAGTCATACGTCGGGTAACATTCGGTGCGGAATACGCCCCAGGCGGAGCGCTCCAGTTCTACGTTGATTTTGGGCAGTAAGGCCGGTGGCAATCGCAAGGTCACAATTTGCCCCAGGCCCATGGCCACGGTCCAGGAAACAACCTCTACCCCGGCCACTGGAAAACGTTCCCACCAGTCCATTTTTTTCATATGGCTCTGGATGTCTTCCAGGTTTTTTGACTGATCATGCTTCAGCAATACCGTCAGCAACATGGTGTCCTGTGCTGGCTGGGTATCCTGTGTCAGCTCCTGAGATTCACTATTCATGCTGTCACTTCTTCTGCAGTGCCTTGCAGGGGTACCGTCCAGGCGTCATAACCATAAACCCAGTCGGCACTGCCCGCGTTCTTGAGCCATTGGTTGGAGCGCGAACCAATCTGGATCTGGCGCGCACGATCCTGACGCACCGCCTGATACAGGTGTAAAGCCGCTGCTGCTTCGTCGCCGTTGCTGGCGTGCTCCAGCGCCCGCGCCAATACGATGGCGTCTTCAATCGCCTGACCGGCACCCTGGGCCATAAACGGCATCATCGGATGACAGGCATCGCCCAGCAGGGCAATCCGGCCTTTGCTCCAGTATTGCAGAGGGTCCCGTTCGTACAGGGCGGTTTTCAGCACGTCATCACAACGATCCAGCAAGGCCCGGGCCTGTGGATGAAAATGAGTGTAGTGGCTGCGTAATTCGTCACAGTCACCTGCGCCAGTCCAGCTTTCTTCCGTCCAGCTGTCTTGTGCGGTGGTGGCGAAGATAAAGATGTCCTTGCCCTGATTCAGCGGGAAAGTGACGATCTGGCTTTCCGGAGTTTCACCCCACCATTTGGTGAACGCCTGGATATCGGGCAGGTCTTGCAGCTGTTCTGCCGGCACGACCGCACGATAGGCAACCACACCGGTAAAGCGCGGCTGTTCGGCTCCAAACAAATAAGCACGAACCGCGGAGTGAATACCGTCGGCACCAATCACCACATCCAGTTCATCGCAGCGGCCGCTGGTGGTGGTTACACGCACACCGGCACCAGGCAGTTCAGTGATTTGATCGATACGGGCGTTGAAGACGACATTCTGGATATCAAAGGCATCCGCCAGCGCCACCAACAGGTCGGCCCGGTGAATGGTCAGCTGTGGTGCGCCGTATTTGAGTTCGGCTTCATTCGACATCGCCAGTCGTGAGGTCTCTTTACCGCTGTCCCACATCCGGCTGATACGGTGGGTCGGACGTGCGGCAGTTTTGCGAATCGCGTCGTTCAGACCCAGGCCATCCAGTGCCTTGACGGCATTCGGGGTCAGGTTGATGTCGGCTCCGATACGGGCGTACGCCTTCGACTGTTCATAAACAGTGACACGATGCCCCATTCTCTGCAGGGCAATGGCAGCGGTCAATCCACCAATACCACCACCCACAACACCAATCGATAGCTTTTCCATAACCAGCTCCTTACGATTTTTCGCGGGCAGTGATAAAAGTTTTGCTGGCGGCTTGCGGGCCATTGGCCTGACGCCGGGTATTGCCGTCGATGCCGCCGGAAATCGCCCATTCGGCGAACACGGTCGGGCCAGGCTCAAACTCGCGAGGCTGCCATTCAGCGGTCAGCAAGTCTTCGTCAGCGTAGTACTCCACCAGCGCACCGGCCGGATTGCGGAAGTACCAGAAAAAGGCCGATGAAATCGGGTGACGGCCGGGGCCCAGTTCGGTATCCCACCCTAACCGTGACACATTCATGCCGCCGCCAAAGACTTCGTGCAGATCCCGTACCGTAAAGGCGACGTGGTTGAGTCCGGCGCGTGGTTCGGGCGGCTGCAGCAAAAAGATATTGTGGTGACTGCCTTCTTCCGAGCAGCGCATAAAAGCGCCTTTGTTGGGGTAACGGTCGGAAATCACAAAGCCGAAGGTATCCCGGTAAAACGCTTCGCAGGCGTTGACGTCCTTGACAAAAAACACCACGTGACCGACTTCGATCGGTGTTGCCTTGTCGTACACCGGGCTTGGTGTATTGATACGGCCGCGCTCACCCCAGGTGTTATGGCCGACACATTCCAGCGTTACCGCCCGTTTGCGGCTTTTTTGCAGTCGTACGCCCATGCCGTTCGGATCGAGACAGCCAACCCGCTCGGTGGTGGAGAAGAAACCGGGCTTGGTGACCATGCGTCCGGCGTACAGATCCATATCGTCGTCCGACTCTACCCCCCAGACCACTTCACGCAGGGTCGGGCCTTCTTCAAACGCCGGAGGCAAGGATGGATCATCCTTGTGCTTGATTACGACCCGACAGCCGTTCAAGGTTTCGAACACCTGTTCGGTATCCGATTGACTCAGCAACGTCAGCCCCCAATCGCTGAAAAACTGCTGACACAAGGCCAGGTCTTCAACACCGAAGGTGATTTCATCAATTCCTAATACACTCATTCGTCTGTTCCTGCTCAGAGCTTGCTTTAATCAGGTTTGCACCCGATTCATGGCATCACAAAACCGCCGTTCACCGGCAGGGTCTGGCCGGTGATAAAACGGGCCATATCCGACAAGGCAAAAATCACTGCGCCACACACGTCTTCCGGCACTTGAGTCCGTTTTAATGGACGTTGCTGGCAATACAGGTCCTTGCGGTCTTGCGGTACATATTCGGTGGCTTCCACAGCGACCAGTCCCGGTGCGATAGCGTTGACGGTGATATTGTCGTCACCCAGTTCGGTCGCCAGCGTGCGGGTCATGGCCATCACAGCCCCTTTGCTGGCGGTATAGGCCAACAACCTGGGCGCACCCCAGATCGCGGTATCCGACGCCAGGTTCACAATCGCGCCCCGGCCACTGGCCCGCAGCGCCGGCAAACAGGCGTTGGTGACCAGCCAGCAGCCCCGGACATTGACTTCCATCACCCGGTTCCAGGTATCCATATCCAGCTCTTCGGTGGTTTTGCCACCGGAGTTGGTGATGGCGGCGTTATTGACCAGACCATCCAGACCACCCAAAATCTCTATCGCCTGTGAGACAGCGCTGGCGACAGCGTACGGATCACGGACATCGATGCTGACGCCGGTGGCGTTCAGACCGGATGCCCGAAGATCAGCAGCAGAAGCCATGACCTGCGCTTCCAGAATGTCGGCCAGCACCACCTCGGCACCGGCCAGTGCCAATTGTTTGGCGAAGGCAAAACCAAGGCCTCGTGCGGCTCCGGTGACCAGTATCTTGCGACCATCCAGCAGTTGGTTAACCGTATTCATTGCTGCATCCATCCTTACGCGGTGGCCAGATTGGCTTTCGGCATGTAATGCAGTACCCGCTTCTCTGCGAACACCACCGCGGCGTATGCCACGATGCCAATCACGGTCAGGCCCACAATGGCGACAAAGACCCCAGCGGTATTACCCTGCCCTTCGGAATCCACCAGCAAGTAGCCCAGTCCCAGGTTGCCGCCGACCAATTCACCAACGGTGACGCCAATCACCGCCAGAGTGGAGGCAATACGCAGGCCGGAGAACAGGGCTGGCATCGCGGATGGAAATTCCACCAGCCGGAAGATTTGCCAGCGACTGGCGTTCATGATGCGAATCAGATTGACCATGTCCGGGTCAACGGCACGGACCGCCGACAAGACATTGATCATGACCGGGAAGAACACGATCAGTACGGCAACCAGGATTTTCGGGTAGATGGTGTAGCCCAGCCACATCACAAACAGCGGAGCAAAGGCCACTTTCGGGGCAATCTGCAGCGCCAGAATGTACGGTGACAACATGGCTTCCGCAGTTGGCGACAAGCCCAGAGCCACACCGATTGCCAATCCGAGGAATGCCCCGATACCAAAGCCGAGCAGTACTTCTGCGGCGGTAATCAAGGTATGTTTGAGCAGTTCACTGTGTTGCCACATGATGAAAAACTCATGCCATACATTGCTTAGGCTGGGTAGCACGTATTCCGGCATACCCATGGCCGCAGGACCCCACTCCCAGCTTGCCAAAAACACCAACAGGATCGCGATGCTGCCAGCAATGGTTCGGTAATTCATGATTAGGTCTCCCGGTGTACGTTGGTATTACAGATTGTTATGTTTTTCAGGTGCCCGAAGGTGCGGCTTGACTGACTGAGATGTCACCGTGCTGCCAGGGCGTGCGTTTCTGGCGAACTCGTTGGTGAACAGGTCTTGCAGCGGTACTTCACGCTTGACGATGCCTTCGTCGAGGTAGAACCGGGCAACACCCGCCAAACGGCTTTCGTCAATCAGGCCAGGCATTAACTGGTTTTTGTAAACCCGCTCGTTAAACAGCATAAAGGCACGTTCAAGGTAGCTTTCCCGACCTTTGAATGACGGCACGGCAGCAGCAAAATCAATCGCGGCTTGCTTCGGATCGACCATGATGTCGCGCATGCCTTTCAGCGTCGCAGTCACTACGCCCTGCACCACGTCAGGATGATTCTTGATCGCATCATCCGAGGCCAGAATGGCCTGAGCCATGCTGTCGAACATATTGGCTTCGTCGACCAGGCTGGCACTGCGACCGCCATCACGAGCAGAAACCACCCAATCCGGCGCACCGGCCATGGCATCCGCCTTACCTGCTGCAAACAGCTTCCAGACACCGGCCGGGCCTGCCGCCTGAATGTCCAGATCGGTCTTGCTGAGGCCAGCTTTTTTCAGCGTCGCCAGCAAGGCGTAATAAGTCGTGTCGGAATAAGACATCACGGTCACGGTTTTGCCTTTCAAATCAGCCACGCTCTTGATACCGGCATCATCACCGGTCGCCAATACCGTCAGGCTGCCTGCACCCAATACCGCTACGGCCTTGACCGGAATACCATTGGCACGCACGATCAGTGGCGTATCACCAATAGCCCCCCCCACCATGGCGTTACCGGTACCAATCTGTTTGGCAACGTCCACACCACCACGGGCGGTGACAAAATTCACTTTCAGATTTTCACTCTCGAAGTAACCCTTGTATTGGGCCAGGGTCCAGGGGGCAAATGCCGGCAAAGTAGGTGGAGCTGGCATCAAATAGGTAATTTCCTTCAGTTCTGCCTGAGAGAAGGCAGACCAGATTATGGCCGCGCTGGCCATCGTGACTCTGGCGAGGTTTTTGCTAAACAGCTTCATCGTATGCTCCTGTGGGTACAGTCGGTCAGTGTCTTGCGGTATTCGGGTTATTGCTCAGAGAGTTATGGCTCTCAGTGCATGGCGTCTTCATCACCCACATGCAGCAGCTCCATCAAGCGACCGATCAACGGACCAGTACCCGCCAGTTTGCGCCGTTCGAGAGGATTGTTGCGGTGAGGAAGGTCAACGGTGATTTCTTCGATAATGGTGCCGGGACGGCTGCTCATCACCAGAATGCGGTCCGACAGCGCAACGGCTTCGGCCAGATCGTGGGTAATAAACAGAGCGGTTTTCTGTTCGTTATAAAGAGTGTTGGCCAGATCCTGCTGCAGCACCATTTTGGTCTGGGCATCCAGCGCCGAGAAAGGTTCATCCAGAAACAGTACATCCGGTTTCATCGCCAGAGTACGGGCCAATGCCGCCCGCTGACGCATACCGCCAGATAGCTGGAAAGGGTAATGTTTTTCAAAACCGGCCAGATGGCATTTATGCAGCATTTCCTGGGCAACAGCTTGACGCTCGGCCTTGGGAACCCGCGCGATTTCCATGCCGACTTCCACGTTTTTCTGAATGGTACGCCACGGCATCAGTAAATCTTTTTGCAGCATAAAGGCTACCCGTTTGACCGGGCCTTTGACTTCCTGCCCGGCAACCATCACGGTACCCGTGGTGGCTGAGTACAATCCGCTGCCCATGTTCAGCAGCGTGCTCTTGCCACAGCCAGATGGCCCGATCAGTGAAACGACTTCGCCTTTACGAATCGAAAAGGTCAGATCCTTGACCACTGCAGGCGCATCTTTCTGGCCTTTTTGTGCAAACGCCTTGCTGACACCGCGAAACTCAATTTCAACCCGTTTTGAATGGTTCGAGCTATCAGGACCAGCCGCCACAGTGGACTCTCCGCTTGCGGATTCATTGACGACATACACAGGGCTGGTTGAGGTCATTGGTAGTACCCTTTGTTTCAGATATGAATTATTGATTTATATATGAAATTATAATGCAGATATAATGCCAGCCCGTCAAGATCCTTGGGTAACAGTCTAAAAAATAGTACAAATTTCTTTGTTTTCAATAAGTTATATAATCAAGACGAGTGCATCCAAGTTATCCGGCCAGACTCCTGATGGGTAGCTAGGTAACCATTTCAGCTCAATGTGTCGAGACGACACACTAATTTCGCGCACTCAAGGGGTGCTCGCACCAATAGTGAGCAGGTATTTGCCATATCCACACCATGGCCTGCCCGGGGCACTCGTCGTACGGCAAACAGGCAAAAAAAAGCCCCGCATCTGCGAGGCCTGATCTGTTCTACATCCTTGATTCAGTATTCAAGCGCTCGTCGGCCCCTGGTATAACCCAGCAGGCGGGACAGCTCATCGGCGTTATTACGCACCAGCTTCACCAGCGGCTGCAGTTGGTCATCGATATGACCAGAAGGAATGGTCGCTCCCAATGCCGCAACCACTTTGCCGGTACTATCCCGTACCGGTGCCGCAATGGTGGAAATGCTGGATTCGAAAAACCCTTCACTCAGCGCGTAACCGCGCTGCATGTCTTGCTGCACCATGGCATGCAAATCGGGCACGGTGCGCGGTGTACTGTCAGAATAGCCAGGTAACTGTTCCTCTGGGTACAGCTCGTGCAATTCCGCCAGACTCAGATCTTCCAGCAGGATACGCCCCAACACCGTCGCATGAGCCGGCAGACGAGTCCCCACGTTGACCGAGCTGGCCAAAATCGTAGGTGGCGTCACTTTGGCAACATACACAATCGAGCGTTCATCCCGCACCACCAGGTTACAACTGTAGCCTATTTCCTGACTCAGGCGATTCAGTATTGGCTGACCCAGCTCCGTCAACTCCAGCGATGCCAGATATTCAAAGCCCAACCGTAACACCGCCATACCCAAACGGTATTCATTCCCGTGACGCGTCACAAAGCCCATGCTTTCCAGTGTTGCCAGCAGCCGGAAAACGGTGGTGCGTGGCAAGTCCAGCCGTTTGGCCAATTCTGGTGCCGTCAGCAAGGTATTCTGACGGTTAAATTCCAGCAGCAGCTTCAGCCCACGTTCAAGGCCCGGTACCACATACCGCTCCAGGCCTTCTGATTTTTCACTCATGGTTTGCTCCGTATGCACTGTTCGATACCTGCCATCCTGCTGGCGGCACGACTCCGGGTCTGGAAATTCTCACAGCGAGACAAAGCTTGTCAAACCGATATATGCCGCAGCGGTGGTAATCCTGCGGAAAACAGGACGATTTATTCCATTCAATCGCCCAAAAGCCGATTTTGATGAGAAAAGCAGCAATCTCAACAATTTTACTCGTTCAGTAATTGACCTGAGGCCGTTTGACACTTAGTTTTATTTTAAATACAAAACACCGTTTCTTATATGAAACGCAAACAACCGGCACCCGAGGGAAAATCTGCATGAAACAGACTCTAACTGCTCTGACTGGCGCTTGTGTCCTGGCTCTTTCGACCCAGGCCATTGCAGACACCAAACCACCCCATGTCTACGGCACCATGAGTGCACGCGTCGTTGATTTCAGTGATACCAACTTCATTGGTCAGGATGTCGACGCCACACCGACCCTGTACGAAGGCATCGTCGGCCTCAAGGGCATGCACTTCCTGAGCAACGGCATGAAGCTGGCCTATCAGTTTGAGGCTGATTTTGCTCCGATTGCAGAAGCCGACGGTACCGAGAGTAAATACTACGGCTCCACATCAACCGAAGACCCTATTTTCATTCGCTACGCCGGTGCAGCCCTGATCACAAAATACGGTCTGTTTGCCTTCGGTGACGCCATGTCCGGGGTTTACTCTGAGTTCTACTCCGCGGTTGACGTGTTCGAAGTCAACACCCAGGACAGCACCCCGACCGGCGCACCGAATGGCTCACGGATGTGGACGCAAACCAAATGGTCCAAAGATGGCCTGGTTTACAAAACACCGGTCTGGAACCATATGTTTGCCAAAATGGTGTACGCCTCGACAACCAACGAATCCGGCGAAGCCGATGACCTGAAAATCATCCACGGTGTTTACCGTGATGACCGCTTTATGTTTGGTGTCAACCTGTCGGTCTATGACAAGTCATTGACTGGTATTTCCAACGGCGTCGATGACCGTAAACGTCTGGTCGTCGCTTCTCACTACAACTGGGACAACTTTGGTCTGGCCGGTGTGTACGAGAAAAACACCGCCATGGGCACTGCCGGTGCCGACTTTAACGTCAAGGCCATTACCGGCAAGTACACCGATGGGGCATTCTCTGCGGCCGTATCCTGGCAGAACCGTGAAGAGCCAAGTGCCGGTGTGCTGACCGCTGATACCGCCAAACTGGCCAAGGTCAGCTATCAGGTTGATCCGATGCTGGAAGTCTGGATGGAAGCTGGTAAATACAGCGATTCCGACAATGACAATATCGGCGTAGGTACCAAGGTAAAATTCTGATTGGCAGCCCGCAAGCCAAACAGATATGAAACGCAGGGATGCGCTTCATAGGTCATCAATACGGTTCCCCCGTTCACTGATGGTCGATGCAGCAGGATAAATCCGCTTGCTGCAGGGCTGGTTATTCTTCGTTACCAGACCTTCATCTTTTGCGTGTAATTGCTAGTCTGTGATACACGCCTTTTTTTACCGACAGCCAAGAAAATGGCGAATCGCACGAATCTGATCCCGCGCCATCAAGGCCGGTGCATGACCAATACCGGGAAACTCCACCAGCGTGACATGCGCTTGCGCGGCCATGGTTTGCGCCGTTTCGCGGAGCAGCAGATCAGAATCCCCACCACGAATCAGCAAGGTCTCGAGCTGCACCAATTGCCAGATAGCCGACAGGTCAACGTCTTCCGGTGTGACCCCCACAAACGCCTGGGCAATGGCAGGGTCGTATCGCAGCCGGTAACGGCCGTTGGATAATTCAACACTGTAACGGGCCAGATGTTGCCATTGTGCATCGGTCAGCGGCCCAAACGTGGCCGCCACCTCGCGCAGATAGACTTCCACTGCGGCCAGATCGGCAAAGTCGGTACCCTTGCCAACATAACCCGACAAGCGCTCCAGCGAGGCCTTGGGAATAAAAAAACCGACGTCGTTGATCACCAGCTTGCGCAACGGACATACCGGTTGGGCAGCCAGCATCATGCCGATCAGTCCCCCCATGGAGGTGCCGACCCAGTCGAATTCGGTCACCTGGTACTTCAGCATCAGGTGCTGCAGGCATTGCTGCATCTGGCCAACATAAAGCGGATAGCCATACAGCGCTGGCGTGCGCAGCCGTTCGCTATCACCTCGTCCGGCAATATCCGGGCAGATAACACGATAGTGATCCGTCAATGATTGCGCCAGAATATCGAAGTCGCGAGCATTACGCGTCAGACCATGCACACACACCAACAGTGGCGCATCCGGGCGGGCTGAAGGCCAATACAGATAATGACCCTGATGCGAACCTTCGCTGGTCTGATAGGTATAGCGGCAGGATTGGGCTTGCTGACTCATACGGCTTCCTCGCCATCGCCATCAGCAAACCCGGAGTGCAAGTTACTGCGTTCCAGAGGTTGCGGGCAGCGGTTTCTTGATTAATAAAGGACTGATGTTGTTACTGACCAGAATATCCTGCGCTTTGTTCAGTTTTGAGCGATTGCTGAACGGACCAACAAATACCCGATGCCAGGTGCCATTATTGACGCTGGCTTCCACCGCGTAGGCACTCATGCCCAACAGCAATAAATTGGCCCGCATTTCGTCGGCATCCTCACCGGAACGGAACGAGCCAACCTGTAGCAGGTATTCGTAGCTGACCGTCGCGTCTTTGGGCGTCGAGACATAGGCATCCACCTGTGGCGCTTCTACCTTTTGCTGTTCCAGCAACTGGTAAAAGTCGTAGGCCGGTTCTCCGGCCTCCCTGGCTATCTGCTCCTTGACGGCCTCTGTCACACTGGCCTTGGCCCGTTCAATCCCTTGTTGCAACGCCTGACGGGCATCGTCCTGGGCTGCACCGGGTTCATCACTGGCAGGCAAGGTGCTGAGATAAATCACAAATCCGACAAAGGCAATGGCCAGTGTCGGTGTTGTAATCCATACCCAACCGGGGATGCGGCTGGAACTGTCGGACATAACTCTATCATCCTGGTAAATAGTGAGCGGCAACAATCAATTGTGTTAGCGGACGTTATCACCAGCGGATTTACATAACGTCCGGAGCACTGACACCCAGCAGGTACAAACCGTTGGCAATCACCTGACGTACAGCTTCTGCCAATGTCAGACGAGCGTTACGCAAGCCTTCGTCGTCGACCAGTGTTTTCTCAGAGTTGTAATAAGTGTGGAAATCACCGGCCAGATCCTTGAGATAATTGGCCACCTGATGCGGTTCGTTGGCGGCACCCGCGGCTTTGACCACTTCTGGAAAACGTCCCAGCTTCACGATAAGTTCTTTCTCGGAATCCAGCTGCAAATGCTCCAGCGCAGCCAATCCGGTGGCGCTATCCCAGCTCAGACCCGATTCCGCCAGCTTGCGGAAAATGGAGCGAACCCGGGCATGGGCGTATTGAATATAGTACACCGGGTTATCGGAAGACTGCTCACGGGCGAGGTCGATATCAAAGGTCAACTGACTGTCGGCCTTGCGCGCCGCCAGGAAATAACGGGTCGCATCGCGGCCAACTTCATCGATCAGGTCTCGCAGGGTCACGTAACTGCCTGCTCGCTTGGATATTTTCACTTCTTCGCCGCCCCGCATCACCGTCACCATCTGATGCAGCACGTAATCCGGCCAGCCTTGGGGAATACCGACATCCAGTGCCTGTAATCCGGCGCGTACACGGGTAATGGTGCTGTGGTGATCCGCGCCCTGTTCGTTAACAACCCGCTCGAAGCCACGCTGCCATTTATCCAGATGGTAAGCCACATCCGGGACAAAGTAGGTGAAACCCCCATCGGATTTACGCATCACGCGGTCTTTGTCATCGCCGAATTCGGTGGTTTTCAGCCACAGGGCGCCACCGTCTTCGTAGGTGTAACCGCTGTCGATCAGCCGTTCAACCGTGTTGTTCACCTTGCCCTCATGGTAGAGCGAGGATTCGAGAAAATAGACATCAAAGTCGACCGCAAAGGCCTTGAGATCAAGGTCCTGTTCACGACGCAGATAGGCTACCGCGAAGTGGCGAATGGCTTCCAGGTCATCAGCATCCTTGGCACCGGTATAACGCTGGTCGGCGGCTTCCACCACGTCACCATTCATATAGCTGGCGGCCAGATCGGTAATGTAATCACCGCGATAGCCGTTTTCTGGCCAGCCTTCGTCGTCCGGGGTCAGGCCCTTGCAACGGGACTGTACCGACAGCGCCAGATTATTGATCTGCTGCCCGGCATCGTTGTAATAAAACTCACTGGTCACTTCCCAGCCATTGGCATCCAGCAGGCGGCAGAGACAATCCCCGACGGCGGCACCACGACCATGACCAATATGCAGTGGCCCGGTGGGGTTGGCCGAGACAAATTCCACCTGCACTTTTTTGCCCGCACCCGAGCGATTACGACCGTAGTCTGCACCCGCTTCCAGCACTGCTCGTACCAGATGACTGGTTGAGGCCTGACTGAGGTAAAAATTGATAAAGCCAGGGCCTGCGATTTCAACCTTTTCGATCAAGGGCGTTGCAGGCAAGGCATCCACCAGCCGCTGCGCCAGTTCCCGAGGGTTTTTGCCCGCCGGTTTGGCCAGAGTCAAAGCCAGGTTGGTGGCGAGATCGCCATGGGCCTTGTCACGGGTATTATCGATCTGAATGCGCACTTCATGGGTGGCAGGAATCACATCCTGATCTTTTAGGGTGACAACGGCGGCGGACAACAGCTCAGCAATTTGCGGTTTCATAAGCAGGGAATCAGATTGATATCGATAAACAGGAAAGGAAGGCGAGTATCGCAAATTCAGCGCTCCGGGTGAAGGACGCACCCGCTCCAGACTCAAAAACTCACGATTTTGCGACCTTGTGCAGAATCCATGCTGCAACCCGGGCACAGCCGTTCTCTTGATGAACCGGGAATCATCCTGTCAGGCCGGGCTATTCTCTTGCCATTTCATTGTCTTTCACCCAACCCACCACCCTGCCCTCCAATAAAGCATTCAATGAACCGGCACAGGGCAGCCACCGCCTGCCCACTTATCCGTATTCCCTGCCTGCTTATTATTAATGTGCATATTGCACAACATATAAACCAGAAAGCCACCGATACCGACCACCAGCATTAACCGCCACAAGCCTCCCTGAAGACTGGAACAAGCCTTGCTTTATCTGCACTCAGGCAAAACGACCATGGATAAAACCAGACGGAGCAGGCGATGCAACACCCAGACAACTTGTTAAGCGAAGTGCCCAATCAGCAACATCCAACGGCACTCCCTTTCGCCGAGCCAGCCATAAAGCTGTCCACCCTGATCGATCACTACATCAATCGACACTCAGACCAACAGACTGACCAACACACAGATCGACAGGCCCACCAGCGTCACTGCCGGTCCCGCAGCGCACCAACAACGATGGAGAGTTGAGATGGCCATCACCTGCGCCGATATTTCGCGCCTGCCCGGTTTGGAGGAAATTCTCTTTCGGGCGGGCCTGCAAGGCGGTAACCGGCCCGTTCGCTGGCCCTATGTTGCCGAAAACGAAACCATCGCCCCCTGGGTTCGCGGGGGCGAGCTGGTGTTTGTCACCGGCATCAACCTGCATCGCAGCGAAGCCAACCTCAAGCAACTGGTGCAGGAAGCGGTTGAGCACCAGGTCGCTGGCCTGGTGATCCTGACAGGCCCCGAGTACATCCGCCGGATTCCGGCCGGTGTGCTGGAGCTGGCCAACGCGCTCAACTTCCCGATTCTGGAGCAACCCTACTCCCTGAAAATGGTGTTGGTCACTGAAGTTATCAGCAACGCCATTGTGCAGGACAACCTGATCGGCCAGTCCACCAAGCTGTTCCTGACCCGGCTGATCAACGGTTTTGCCGATGCACCGGAGCTTATTCATTTACGGGCAGCCGAACTGGATCTCAACGACAACCGCCCCTATACCGTGGTCTCCGTGCGCCTTTCCGGCTTCCACCAGCGCCTGCTCAGTGAAGACAAGGAACAGCATTGGCAGCTGATCAACCAGCGTAATGAGCTGGAGCAGCAGTTTGGCGAACTACTGAAACGCCGGGGTATCGACTGGCCAGTGCTGGTACTTGAACAGGATCTGATCGCCATCTGGCCAACCGAACGTGACCACGCCAGCGACTTGGCCGAAGACCTCAGTTCGGCACTCGACCAGCTGCAACAGCGGATGCCGGACTTGCAGCTCTACGCCGGGGCCAGTGATCTGCAACCGGGCCTCAGCCAACTGTCTTCCGCCGTCGAACAGTCCCGTCAGGCGGTACAATTTGCCGTTCAGCACGGCGGCCAGCGCCTGTTCTTTTATGACCAGCTCGGCATCGCCCGTCTGTTTGCTGCCATTCCGCAACGCAGCCTGCTGGCCCAGTTCTGCCAACAACAGCTGGGCAGTCTTTGTTTTTCCCGCAACGATCAGTCACTGCAGCTAAAGGAAACCCTGACCCAGTACCTCAACCTGTTCGGCAACCAGCAACAGACCGCTGAAGTGCTGGGCATCCACCGCAATACGCTCAGACATCGCCTGAAACGGATTGAACAGCTGGTCGGCCATCGACTCGGCGACGCCTTTGTGCGTCTGAATTTGCAAAATGCCCTGCTGATCGAGCAGATCCTGTTTCAGCATCACAATATCGACACCCAGCCCCCCAAGGCTGAAGAACTCTGAAGAGGTTTCCATGAAAATCGTTAACGCCCGTCTGCGACAGAAGTCCCAGCTCCACAGCCTCGATATCACCGACGGCGTATTCAGCCAGATAACGCCACAAAGCGCTGCTCTGCCTTGCCCCGCAGACGCCATCGACGCCGCCGGCACCTTGTTATGCGCGCCTTTTGTTGAACCTCATATTCACCTTGATGCGGCACTGACCGCTGGCGAACCGAACTGGAACCAGAGCGGCACCCTGTTCGAAGGCATTGAACGCTGGGGTGAACGCAAACCGATGCTGAACGAGGCCGACATTCGTCGCCGCGTGCTCGATACCATCGAGTTGCTGGTCCAGAATGGTGTGCAACATATACGGACCCATGCCGATACCTCCGACCCCAGTCTGGTCGGACTCAAGACCCTGTGCACCCTGCGTGATGAACTCAAGGACAAGATCGAACTCCAGGTCGTCGCCTTTCCCCAGGATGGGCTGCTCTCGTTTCCCAATGGACTGCGATTGATGGAGGAAGCGCTGGAATTTGGTGCCGATGTGGTCGGCGGTATTCCGCACTTTGAATACACCCGCGAGCTGGGTGTCGAGTCGATGCAAACCGTGATCAAGCTGGCGCAAAAATACGACCGTCTGGTGGATGTGCACTGTGATGAGATCGATGACCCTCATTCCCGTTTTCTTGAAGTACTGGCCTATGAAGCCCTGCGGCATGAACTCGGCCCCCGGGTCACCGCCAGCCATACCACCGCCATGCACTCCTACGACAACGCTTACTGCTCCAAGCTGTTCCGTTTGCTCAAGAACGCCGGCATCAATTTTATTTCCTGCCCGACCGAAAGTATTCACTTGCAGGGCCGGTTCGACAGTTACCCCAAACGGCGCGGCCTGACCCGGGTCAAAGAGCTGAACGAAGCCGGTATCAACGTCTGTTTTGCTGAAGATTCCATTATTGACCCCTGGTATTCCCTTGGTAACGGCAAGCTGCTGCGCAGTCTGGATTTTGGCCTGCATATCTGTCAGATGATGGGCTATCGTGATTTTGCAACCGCACTGGACCTAATTACCGACAACAGTGCCCGCACCCTGAATATCCAGGCGCACTACGGCATCGAGATCGGCAAGCCCGGCAGCTTTATCCTGCTCGACGGCGAAGATGACTACAGCGTATTACGCAAGCAGGGTGACGTGCTGCTGTCTGTCCGCCAGGGCAACATCATCATGCAACGCACACCGGCGCGAGTAATCAGCGACACGTATCTGTCCGCATGATGGCCGCTACCCCACCATGCCCAATACCGACCGGTTATCGCCGGACAACGCACTGATAGAGAGCAAAAAAACAGCAGACAGAAAACGGCTTTTGCGGCGTAAGGGAATCAGTCTTTACGCTGCGCCGCCAGCCCACCATCAAATCAGAACAAACAGTGCAACCTGCACATACCTTTCCGGCATATGGTGTTCATTATCCACTGCGGAAATTTTCCAACAAAGCCCTTTATTACTTGGTATAGCCCTTGCTCTAGTCTACTGACAGAGACTCAACAAACCGGGTCTCAGGCGAACAATGTGCACAGCCAAAAACCGAACAAAAGCCAACTCAGGAATTTATCATGGCAACAGTGATGACGGGTAACGGCCCCCGCGCCGTCAAAAACAACGACCTGGACAGCCTCGCGGTGCCGTTCTCATCCATTCCGGTGATTGATTTTTCCGCCATGTATTCCGATGACAGCGCGGCCTGGGCCGCTGTTGGTGAAGCCGTGCGCCGGGCCTGTACCGAAGTCGGTTTTTTCTATGCCAAAGGCCATGAGGTGCCTGAGCAGGTAATCGCACAGACATTCAAGGCAGCGCAGCAGTTTTTTGATCAGCCGCTGGAAGACAAGATAAAAGTCGATATTGCCCAATCGCCCAACCTGCGCGGTTACACCGGATTGCTGGAAGAAAACACCAATGCCGAAGGGCTGGGCGACCTGCATGAAGGTTTCGATATTGCCCTCGACCTGCCTGCCGATGACCCTGACGTTATGGCTGGCAAATTTGGTTATGGCCCCAATCAATGGCCGGAAAACCTGCCCGGTTTCAAGGATGCCCTGCTCGATTACCAGCGTGCGGTACTGGATTTTGGACAAAAAATCTTCTCTGCCTTCGCGCTGGCACTGGATCTGAAAGCCGATTTTTTTGCCCCCCTCAGCAACAAACCCATGGCCCAGATGCGGGTACTCTCTTACCCGAGCCAGGAAGGCCCCATTGATGAACGCCAGATCGGCATCGGCCCTCATTCCGATTACGAGTGTTTCACCATTCTCTGTACCGATGAAACACCATCGTTACAGGTACTGAACTGCGCTGGCGAATGGATACAGGCGCCACCGATCCCCGGCGCCTTTATCGTCAATGTCGGCGACCTGATGGCGCGCTGGACCAATGGCTATTTCGCCTCCACCCTGCATCGCGCCATTAACCGCTCCGGCAAGCAACGCTACTCCATTCCATTTTTCTACGGCACCAACTCCGACGCCATGATTGAAGTATTACCTTCATGTCAACGCCCGGATTGGCCAGCCCAGTTTGAACCGATCAAGGCCAGCGACTACATCCAGTCACGTTTTAACGAAACCTATGCCCATCGCAGCACGGAGACGCCGTCCTGAAGGACAGCGCTCACCCCGCACCCAACCGGAGAATCCAACCGATGCGTAACCCTGTCTTTGCTTCAGCACTATCCCTGACACTTCTCAGCGCCAGCCTGCTGCCGAATCTGGCTCAGGCTGATGCTTTTCAGCTGAAAGGTGAACCCAAAATCGCATTTATTTATGCCGCGACTGCCCGGGATGGTGGTTGGAACGAGGCGCTCGACGATGCGCGTCAAGTCGTCGCCGACAAGCTGGGCTACCCGATCGCTGTGGCTGAAAGCATCCCGGAAGATGCCAGCGCCCTGAAAAACGCCATTGATCTGTACGTTCAGCGGGGATTCAACATTATTGTCGGTACTACCTACGGTTACTCCGATGGCATCGCGGAAGCGGCGGAAAAATACCCCAATGTAGCGTTCGTCAATGCCTCCGGCACCCGTAATGCCGACAACCTCGAAAGCTTCTATGCCCGCACGTATGAAGGCTGGTATCTGGCAGGTATTGCCGCCGGGGCCATGGCCGATAGCAATAAACTGGGCATCTTGGCCGGCTTCCCCGTCAGCGTGGTCAACTGGGATATCAACGGCTTTACCCGAGGGGTTCAGGTCAGCAAACCAGACGCGTCGGTAGCGGTGCTCTACACCAACTCCTGGTGGGACCCGGTAAAAGAAGGTCAAGGGGCCAAATCCCTGTTGGAGCAAAACGTCTCCGTTGTTGCCAATAACCTGTCTTCCGCCGCGCCTTTCACCGAAGCGGAAAAAGCAGACAAATACAGTATTGGCTTCCAGCTGGATATGAGCGCCAATGCCCCCAAAGGCCATCTGACCTCGGTCACTTTCCACTGGGACAAATACCTGGTTCCAACTATCGAGGCGATCGCTGCAGGCACCTGGGAACCGTCTGAATACGGTGCCTTCCCGGGTTTGGCGGAAGGTGTTGTGGATATCACGCCACTGCCAGACAGCGTTCCGGCGGCGGTCAAACAAACCATCGCCACGCAACGGGCCGCCATCATCGCGGGAGAGATGACCCCTTTTGATGGCCCGATCCTGGCCCAGGATGGCAGCGAAAAGCTGGCCAGCGGCGCCTCTCTTGATGACGAGCAGCTCTGGTCCATGGATTATCTGGTGAAAGGTACGCAGGGAGGCGCCCAATGAGCCTGGGGGCTCCCCTGTTAACACTGAGCGCCATCGATAAAAGCTTTGATATCCATCGCGTGCTTGAGGGTGTCTCGTTCGATCTGGCCAAGGGCGAGGTGCATGCCTTGCTCGGCGAGAACGGCGCCGGAAAATCGACGCTGATGAATATCCTGATCGGCGTCTACAGCGCCGATGCCGGTTCCCTGACACTGGAGGGGTTGCCGCTGATTATCGGCAAGCCCTCGGACAGTGCGCGCCATGGGATCGGCATGGTACATCAGCATTTCCGGCTGGTGGATCGGCTGACGCCAACAGAAAACCTGTTGTTGGCAGCCGACGACCATCCTCACCTGAAGACCCGCACCGCTGCCCGCAACGCCTTGCTGGCAACCGCCAGGGAAGTTGGCTTTACGCTCAATCCGGACTGTCCGGTGGGCGAACTGTCGGTGGCCGAAAAACAACGTGCAGAGATCTGCAAGGTGTTGGCCCTCGGCGCTCGTATTCTGATTCTGGACGAACCCACTGCCGTTCTGACAGACGCCGAGGCCAGCTCCATGCTCGGTGCCATTCGTCGCATGGCCGAATCCGGCCGCAGTATTATCCTGATTACCCACAAGCTGCGCGAAGTAGTGGGTTTCAGCCACCGGGTGACCATTATGCGTCGCGGCAAGACTGTTGCGGCGGGGCTGGACACGACCCAACTGTCGATCGAAAAAATCGCCAGCCTGATGATGGGCAGCTCGGCATCCAGCGTCGCACCCAGCAGCACACCGGACACCACGACCAGCAGCCTTCAACCTCGAGGGCCGGACCTGCTGGCTATCGCCCACTTGCACGCCCAACGGGATGACGGTGCTCCGGCAGTCACCGATGTCAGCTTGCGGGTTCGGGCCGGTGAAATACTCGGCCTCGCGGGTGTCGGCGGCAACGGCCAGCACGAGCTGGTTGAAACCCTGAACGGTATTCGTTCCGCCAGCGCTGGCAGCGTCATGATTGATGGTGCCGATGCCCTGGAGTTACCCCCCAACCAGCGCCGCCAGCTGGGTCTGCGGGTGATTCCCGCTGACCGTATGGCAACCGCGCTGGCATCCGACCTGACGATTGCCGCCAATCTCTCCCTGACCGCGGTGGTCAGGGGCCGCTTCGGACGCTTTTGGCTCAACCGCCGCCGTATGGAGCGTGAAGCCAAAGCCAGTATCGAACAGCACGACATTGCCGGGGCGCGTCCCCACGGCCGTATGGGCCTGCTGTCGGGCGGCAATGCACAGAAAGTCTTGCTGGCCCGAGAGATCGACAGTGGCATGAAGCTGTTACTGGCGCATTCGCCCACCCGCGGCCTGGATATCCGGGCGTCAGCGGCGGTGCATCAGCGACTGCGTGAAGCGGTCGCCCAAGGGGCTGCTTGCCTGTTGGTCAGTGAAGATGTGGAAGAAATCATGGCGCTGTCTGATCGTATCTGTGTGATCAGCGCCGGTAAAATTACCGGAGAACTGCCCGGCGATGCCAGCGCCGCTGATATTGGGAGGCTAATCCTTGGTCATGAGTAATTTCCGCTTAACGCTCGAACGGCGACAGCAAGTCAGTACCCTGCGCTCCGCCGCGACTTATATTCTGGGTTTGCTGGTTGGGCTGGGCTGCGGTGTATTGGTTTTGCTTGCCGCTGGCGCACCGGCTTCAACCTTGATGGATGACCTGGTGGTTCAGGTCTTTTTCAGCGCTCGCGGTCTGGCGCAGACCCTGACGCTGGCCGTACCGCTGATTCTGGTCGGTCTGGCAGCCCTCGCGGCCATGCGCCTGCGTTTCTGGAACGTCGGGATCGAAGGCCAACTGTGGCTCGGTGCCATTGGGGCCACGCTGGTCGCCAACAACGACTTCGGCAGTGAGGCGCTGCGTCTGCCCATCATGCTGATCGCTTCGGCGCTCGCCGGTGCCATCTGGATCGCCGTACCACTGCTGTTAAAGCTGAAGGCCAATGTCAACGAGCTGGTGGTAACCCTGTTATTGTCCAACGTCGCCTATCTGCTGTTACAGCATCTGCTGTTTGGTGCCTGGAAAGATCCGGTCAACAGCTTTCCGGTTTCTCCCCGTTTTGATGACAACGAGCAGCTCGCCAGTCTGGGCTTTGGCAATCTGCATTCCGGTATTTATCTGGCGCTGGCCATCACTTTGCTGATGGCGGTGCTGGTACAGAAAAGCCGTACGGGTTTCTACATTGATGTTATTGGCCATAATCGCCGCACGGCTCTGGCGACCGGTATTCCGGTCACTGCGACCCTTACCCTGATGATTCTGCTCTCGGGGGCGCTGGCCGGGTTGGCGGGTGGGCTGATCGTCACCGGTGTCGAACATCGCCTGACCCAGACCATCGGTATCAATACCACCTTCAGTGGCATCGTTATCGCCTTTGTGGCGCGTTTTAATCCGCTGGCAATATTGCCAACGGCTATTGCGCTGGCGGGCATTTATAACGCTGGCAGTACGCTGAAGGTGTTCTACGGTATCCCGGATGCCATTGTGGTGCTGATACAGGGCATCGTGCTGTTAACACTGCTGATGGTGCAGTTTTTCCGCAGTTACCGTGTATCCCTGCTGCGCCGGACCTCACCCCAAACCGCACGCCAGATCACCTGAGAGAACAAGAGATTTATGGAACAGTTCATCACCCACTGGCTCGGTAGCACACCGGCATTTGCGATTCCCCTGGCTCTGGCCAGCATGGGACTGGTGCTCTGCGAACGCGCTGGTGTCCTCAATATGGGTGCCGAAGGCTATATGTCTCTGGGCGCCATGACTGCGGCGGTTTTGACCCTGACGCTGGGAAACCCCGCGATTGGTATCCTCTGTGCGGTCCTGGCTGGCGCGACCCTGGCACTGGTTTTTGGCTTTGCCGTGGTCGTGATGCGCTGCGAACAGATTCTGGCTGGCCTTGCCACCATGGCGGTGGGGCTGGGTATTGCCGGAGTGGTTGGGCGGTCTTATGTCCATAAAAGCTTTGAAGGCCTGCAACCACTGGATCTCCCCTTGCTGGATCAGCTGCCGCTGGTCGGCCAGCTACTCTTTCATCAGGATATTCTGGTCTATCTCACCGTGCTGATCGGTTTTGCACTCTGGTTTCTGCTGGAACGTACCCGCGCAGGCCTGAAAATCCGTGCTGTTGGAGAAGACCCTGCCAGCGCCGATGTCGCCGGAGTGCAGGTGCAGGTGCAGCAACTGCTGGCTATCACCGCCAGCGGTGCCCTTTGTGGTTTGGCCGGGGCATATCTGTCGGTGGCAAGTAGCAGCATCTGGGTCGATAACATGGTGGCCGGACGTGGCTGGATCGCCCTTGCGCTGGTGGTCTTTGCCCGCTGGGAGCCACTCAAGGCATTGGCCGGGGCTTTTTTGTTCGGTGCTATCGAAGCGCTGTTGCCACGGCTGCAGGCTATCGGTATACCGGCTCCGATCTATCTGATGAATATGCTCCCTTATCTGTTCACCATCGCGGTGCTGCTGGTCGCGGCTTGTTCCGGTTCCAAAAAAGGCATGGAGCCTGCGGCACTCGGTCAGCCCTATGTGCGCCAGGATCGACACTGAGACACGCATGGCGTCTCACCAGATGCGCGACACCAGAACAGGGCGAACAGACACAAAACAGACAGCTATCCAAAAACAATAACCCAGTCCGGCGCTTGATTCCGGGATAGGCTCAATTGTCGACCAACGATCAGGATAACGGCAGTTATCCTGACGTTATGCACAGACTTATCCTGCCAAGGGATTTTCTTATCCACAGCTCAGCCATTAGCAAGACAGAGACTGTCATCAATCCCCAGGCAAGGCGAGTCCGCCAGCATGTGTAAGCGCTTCCAAACAAATCAGAAAATATGAATAAAATACAAAGACTTATAATAAAAAACCTGGATCTTCAGAAATAATCCAATACCCAGCAGGACTGTGCGTTTTTTGACCAGTCCAGCGTGTCGATAGCCAGCATCAGCGATGTGGCCTGTTATCCTTAGGCTACCCCAAAGTTATCCCAATATTTATCCACAGAAAACAGGGATAACTTTACGACCTTGGCCACCGCTTGTTTTCCTGTCGAGCACCGGGCGATCCGCCTCTGGCACACCAAGAGCACTGCGTTGTGACCCGCCTTTTGCTAAACTGAAGGTCTTTCACGTACCCGGGCTGCGACTGACGCCACCCGAGGCACTATAAAACAGCCCGACTGCCCGCTCTGTGGCAGGATCTATGAACAAAGAGAGAGACACCATGCCTGAGTACCGCTCCAAGACCTCCACTGCGGGTCGTAATATGGCGGGTGCCCGTGCCCTGTGGCGCGCCACCGGAATGAAAGACGACGATTTCCATAAACCGATTATCGCCGTCGCCAACTCTTTTACCCAGTTTGTCCCGGGACATGTCCATCTTAAGGATATGGGCCAGCTGGTGGCCCGCGAGATAGAAAAAGCCGGTGGCGTCGCCAAGGAATTTAATACCATCGCGGTTGATGACGGTATCGCCATGGGTCACGACGGTATGCTGTACAGCTTGCCCAGCCGTGAAATCATCGCGGATTCCGTCGAATATATGGTTAATGCCCACTGTGCCGATGCCCTGGTGTGTATTTCCAACTGCGACAAGATCACCCCCGGAATGCTGATGGCTGCCCTGCGGCTGAATATCCCGGTTGTGTTTGTCTCCGGTGGCCCGATGGAAGCAGGCAAAACCAAGCTGTCTGAGAACAAGCTGGATCTGGTGGATGCCATGGTGATTGCCGCCGATGACACCGCCTCAGATGCAGACGTTGCAGAATATGAACGCAGCGCCTGCCCGACCTGTGGCTCTTGTTCCGGCATGTTCACTGCCAACTCCATGAACTGCCTGACTGAGGCAATCGGGTTATCGTTACCTGGCAACGGCACCGTGCTGGCAACGCACTCTGATCGTGAAGAGCTGTTTCTCGATGCCGCTCGCCTGATTGTCAAAAACGCCAAACGTTATTACGAAGACAATGACGAATCCGTACTGCCACGCTCCATCGTCAGTTTTGATGCTTTCGAGAATGCGATCACCCTGGATATCGTGATGGGCGGGTCTACCAACACCATCCTGCACTTACTGGCGGCAGCCCAGGAAGCGGATGTGGACTTTGACCTGAAAGACATCGACCGTCTCTCTCGTGTCGTGCCACAACTGTGTAAAGTGGCGCCCAACTCGCCCAAATACCATATCGAAGATGTTCATCGTGCTGGTGGCATTATGGGGATTCTCGGCGAGATTGAACGCGCTGGGCTGCTGCATTCCCAACTGCCAACGGTGCACAGCAGCACCTTGCTTGAGGCATTGGACAAGTGGGATATTATGCGTAACCCGACGCCGGAAGTACTGGAGTTCTACAAGGCCGGACCGGCCGGGATTCCGACCCAGACCGCCTTTAGCCAAAACACGCGCTGGCCAACCCTGGACGGTGACCGTGCCAACGGTTGTATTCGTAACCTCGAACACGCCTATTCCCGTGAAGGCGGCCTGGCCGTGTTGTACGGCAATATCGCTCTGGATGGCTGTGTCGTGAAAACAGCCGGGGTGGATGACTCGATTCTGGTGTTCAACGGCAAGGCCAAGATCTTTGAATCCCAGGACACAGCCGTCAAAGGTATTCTGGCTGACGAAGTGGTGGCCGGTGATGTGGTGATCATTCGTTACGAAGGTCCAAAAGGTGGCCCGGGAATGCAGGAGATGCTGTATCCAACGTCCTATCTGAAATCCAAAGGTCTCGGCAAAGCCTGTGCCCTGCTGACTGATGGCCGCTTCTCTGGTGGTACTTCTGGCCTGTCGATCGGCCATGCGTCACCAGAAGCAGCTTCCGGTGGTGCTATTGGCCTGCTCAAGGACGGCGACCCTATTCTGATCGACATCCCCAATCGCAGCATCAATGTGCTGTTGGATGATGCAGAACTGGTGAGCCGTCGTGCCGAGCAAGACGCCAAGGGCTGGAAGCCAGCGGAGCTGCGTCCTCGTAAAGTCAGCACGGCGCTCAAGGCTTATGCCAAATTTGCGACCAGTGCCGACAAGGGTGCAGTACGTGACAAATTGTTACTCGATTGATACCAGCCATCGAGAACCGGCTTGCCACAAAGCAGTCTGATTTATTGACGCCCAGATGCGTCATTGATGGTGGCGCAGCGACATTACAATGGATGTCGCCGCGCTGTTTTTGCCACCAGAGGAGATTTATATGACGCTCAGGCACGGTACTTTCTTGTCTGTTCTGCTGGCCTTGCTACTGGTATCAGGCTGTGCCAGCAAACATATTGCAAACGAAGATGCATTCGATGATCTCGCCGCCCGTAAAGCCAAAACCTTTACCGGTGATACCCATACCGCTCTCGATGCCGCTGAAGAGTCAGTCATCACCGGCCGAAATGAAAATCTTGCCCTCTATTCACCACTGCATTGGCAACAGATGAATACTGCCATCAGCGCCGCCCGTAAAAGTGATCTGGCAGGCAATGACCAACAGGCACTTGAGTCTGCGGCCAGGACATTGACACTGTTTGAAAGCGGCATGGCCAATAAACACAAGGTCGCCGAAACACTGTCCGTGCTACTGGCACAAAAACAAGTTCTGGAAGACATCAAGGCCGACAAGGTCTTGCCCTCTGCCTATAAAAAGCAATTCGAGAAAATCAAATCATTGGCCCAAGCGATTGAAGCCGGACGTGATAACAGCCTCGATGACGATATCGGTGACTTGCTGGAAGACATGCAAGAGCTGGAACGCGACACCATGCTTGAACTGCATTGGCGACCGGCTCAAAAGACCCTGGAAAAAGCCGAGGATGAAGGGGTGGATTATTTTGCTTTGGAGACGTTCAAATTTGCAGAAACGCTAACGGAAGAGGCCAACAACACCATCAGCGACCAATATACCAATCGGACCTTATCGGAACAGATTGGTAAGCGTGCACTTCGAGCAGCACAGCATGCACTCTATATTGGCCGCGAAGCCGAGAAGATCATTAACATGGATATTGATGACGCAGAGCAAGCAGCCCTGCGCTTTGAAAGTTATCTGCACCAGTTAGCAGAAGCGTTGAATGCCGGCGATCTACGCAATATGGCCTTTCTCGACCAGACCCTGGCATTGGTACAGAAAGCGAACGAGCAGGCGACTAATATCAAGGCACCGCTGGAAAAGAAAATTCGTGAGCTGACCAACCGCCTTCAGGCACTGGAGTCTGGTACTGCCACCGCACCCAGGAATCCCTGACACCAGGGGATAGACTCCGGAGACCATCAGGCCTCCGTTACTTGCAGAATCAGGCTGCGGCCCTCTGCTTGCGGCTGAAAAACCAACCGATGGGAAAATTCCGTCGGAATTTCATCCGCATGGTGAGTCACATACAGCATCGTCATACGCTGCTGCTCCACCAGGCGGTTGATAAACGCCAGTACCATATGACGGCTCAGATCATCCAGCCCTTGACAGGGTTCATCCAGAATCAGTAACGCCGGTTGCTTGATCAAGGCCCGTCCAATCAGCACCAGACGCTGCTCACCATACGACAGGTGTTGCAGGCTCTGGTTAGCTTTCTCTTTCAGCCCCAGAATATCCAGCCATTGTAATGCCAGCTTTTTGTCATCATCGCGTACGGCTTTGTACAAGCCGATGCTATCGTGCAGCCCGGAAACCAACGCACTGATCACATTGGTCGATGCGCGGTACTGCCACTGCAGAGAAGCCGAGACCAGCCCGATATGCTTTTTAATATCCCAGATACTTTCACCGGTGCCGCGCTGAATACCAAACAAGCGCAGGTTATTGCGATAACACTGTGGGTTATCCCCCGTCAGCATCTGTAACAGACTGGTTTTGCCACAGCCATTCGGCCCTTGTACAGCCCAATGCTGCCCTGGCGTAATTGTCCAGTCCAGCTGATCAAACAACACCCGTTCCTCATACTGGATGCGACCTTGAGTCAGGCACACCAACGGTTCGCCATCGGCAAGCTGTAGCGGCGGGACAGGTGCAAGAGGTAACTCGGGTAATTCCTTGTCGAAGTGAATCAAGGCGTTTACTTCTGGCAGCGCCAAAACTTCTTGTCGGGGCCCTTGAGCCAGCAACTCTGCATCGTGCATAAACGCGACGTGGGTGATCCAGTCCGGCAGTTCATCCAGCCGATTGGCAACCCAGACAATCCTCCGGCCTTGGGAAGCCAAATCGTCCAGACACTGTTTGATATAGGCGCGACTGTTAACATCCAGGCCTTCATAGGGCTCATCCAGCACCAGCAGGTCCTGTTGTTGGCGTAACCGGCTGACCCACAGCACTTTGCGGCTTTCACCGGTCGACAACGACCGGAAGCCCTGATCAAGCAAATGCCGAATACCCAAGCCATCAACCAGCGCTGCAACATCCTCTACCGGCGCAATCAGATCCCGAACCAGAGTCCCTTTACTGGCCATATCCGTCAGGTCGCTTTCATCGACCTTGCGCTCATGCTCAATAAGCTCCGCCTGTGCCTCGAGAGACACATAAGCGACGCTATCCAGCAGCCCATCAACCGCCCCATGGCTCAGCTTGACCTGATCGCCCAGCAGGCAGGACAGCGCCGTTTTACCGCTGCCATTGGTGCCGGCAATGGCCCAGAACTGTCCGTCAGTCACTTCCCACTGCGCTACCTTCAGGTAACGACCATCGTGCAGTTTTGCCTGTATTGCTTCAAACTTCATCGTTATCTCAACCCGGCGGCCAGGTCAGCGGCCGACCACCAATCACGTGCATATGTAAGTGAAAAACCGATTGGCCAGCATCTGCGCCATTGTTAATCACCAAACGGAACTTGTCGCCCAACCCCTCGCTCTCGGCGACCTGATTTGCGGTCAGTAGCATATGACCAAGCAATGCCTTGTCTTCGATTGCGGCATCACACAAGCGAGGTATGGGTTTACGCGGAATAATCAGAATATGAGTTGGTGCTGCCGGGTAAAGATCACGAAAAGCGACCACCAGATCATCTTCATAAACTATATTCGCCTGGGCTTCACCGCGCGCTATTTTTCCAAAAACAGTATCTTCTGTCATAGTTAGTATTCTCCTGTCACGACAGGACACCTTACTGTATAGCTCATTCTGTTTTCAATCCAAAAACCCGCCCGTACTCAACCGTCGGTATCCGTTACCGGCTCAGTCCCGGGTTATTTATTCTCAGCGTCCGCCCTTGCTTTCTCACAGGCATA
>NZ_JAUORS010000016.1:0-85419 GCF_030548165.1 Oceanobacter sp. 5_MG-2023
CAGGCCTGCAAGTCGGCTTCGTGATTCGAAACCATCCGGTAGCCCAGAGTGAGCACCGGATTAAATGGATGTCCCCTCTACCTGAACATACTTCATCTGAAAGTACGTCATTTATAACCGTTTTGTTTATAGTCGTTTGTGTATAAGCCGTTTTTTATAGTCGTTTTTTACAGTCGTTTTATCGCCAGCGGCCACTAAACCAGCCACTAAACCAGCTACAAAAAAGGGACAGCCGTAGCCGTCCCTTGTTCCGATTTTTCAGGCAGTGCTTATCTATAAAACACTCAGAAAGTAACAACCGCGCCCAGTGCGACGGTTGTTGTATCCGCCGTAGCGGTCTCGGCTTTATCCCATTCGCCCACCAGCGTCAGATTGCTGTTGATGGAATGGAAAACGGCCAGGGTTTTGTTCTCCAGATCCAGATCAGAACCACCGTCGGTAGTGCCGCCGTTGTTCTTGCCCCTGGACACCACAAAGCGGTTATCACCGTGGGTATAGGATGCTTGCAACAAGGTGCCATCCACTTCTGCGCCATCAGAGGTAACCAGATTACTCAGACCCGCCGCGCCAACGCCTTCAGCGGTAAAGCCGGAAGCAGTCAGGGCCAGCCCCGCCACCTTGACATTCAGACCGTAAGACACGCCGCTGGAAGTCAGTTTGGTACCGGCTTCTTTCGATTCCTGGTTCATATAACCCACCCAGGCTTTGGCGGTAGCGCCATCAAAGTCCATATCGTAGGTTGCTTCGGCTTCGATACGGGGACGGCTTTCTTCCGATGCCGTTGAACGCTTGGCCGGGTCCATCAGACCCACAGCCAGGTTAAAGCCTCCCATGGCCGGCATGCGGTAGGTAATCTGGGAGTTCGGGAAAGGATACAGATAGCCGGTACCAATATTACCGAAAGATACGTTGTTGCCATCGTCAGTGGTGGTGATGGTCTGACCAAAGCCCAGCAACATTTCATCGCCAAAAATATTGGCGCGGTTAAACAGTGCGAAATCCTTACCCATCAGAATCTGGCCAAAATCACCATCGACTGTGGCATAGAACTGCCGCACATCAATCATGGAATCGGTCAGATTGGAATTACCATCGTTGATGGTGACCCAGAAAGAAGAACGGCCGCCCATGGTCAGGCCATCCACTTCTTTACTGAAATTAAAACCGATCACATTGGGTAAAAAGCCCATTTTGACACGGGACTGGGATACATCATTGGTACCGTCAGCACTGCTATCACTGTTGACATAAAAGGTATTGAACAAACCATCCACAGAAAAGGTGGTCGCCTCCTGGTCGTACAGCGTGATAGCGGCAGACGCCTGTGCGCTGATAGCTACCGCCGCTGCCATTGGCAGCAACTTGAAGATTTTATTATTTTTCATTTTGTATGGCCCTGATAGTGTTGTTTTTGTCGTACAGGGTCAGGGTCCTGCGTTTTCTGCGGCGCTGTTGGCTACCGTACAGAAAAAAGATGGTTCAGGCCGGTCAGGCCCGAACCATCTTAAACAGGAACACTCTGAAGCGGTGCAGGACTCTCGCCCTGAACAACGTTGGCCACTATCCGTTGTCTGTATCGTTACCGCTATCATCCCTTTAACGACAATCACGCCCTCTTTGGTTGCACTTCATTGGTGCACAGAAATCCCGATTCTAAAGTCGCGACACCTAAAACCTTAGTATTAGAAATACGCCGCGCCGCGACCCGGCGCGTAGGCCATGGTGCCCTCGTTCCACACCATATGCCCCACGCCATATAAGGCTTTAGTAGGTCATTATCAGGCCCCAAAGAAGCATTGAGCCTGTCGCCCTGCTGCCTAGGATGGGGGGATTGTCATAAAAATAATAATCGAGGAATTCTTATGCGACCCTGGTACGCACACGTTCTGTTGTGGGCCTGCTTGTGCAGTCTCGCCAACTGGCCAGCCACCAGCACGGCCAATGAACCAGTGGATCATTCGGCAGCACCAACCGCCATCCATGATTTGATCCAGCAGCTGTTTCCCAAAGCCACCCGTATTGAAGCCAAACAGCAAGACTACCCGGTTTACCCGGTCTATCAGCTGAATGAACTGTTGGGTTACGCCTACGAATCTGCCGACCTTGTTGATTTGCCAGGTTTTTCCGGCCGACCGATCCGGTTGTTGATCGGCCTGGGTGCCACCGGGCAATTCACCGGCATCCATATCCTCGAACATCACGAACCGGTTTTTCTACACGGTCTGGGGCAAGAGCCGCTGTTCCGGTTTATCAACCAGTACGAAGGCCGTTCACTGACAGAGCATATCGTTATCGACAGCAACAAGGCCGGTGGTAATGCCACCGACGGCGTGGTCTATTTTGATGGCGTCTCCAAAGCCACGGTATCGGTCATTATCGTCAACGATACGGTGTTATCGTCGGCGCTCAAGGTCGCCCGGCACAAGCTGGAAGGTTTTGCCCAGGCTGCGGCCACCCAGCCGATCATGGACAAATATGAACCACTGAACTGGCAAGAAATGCTCGACCGGGGCTACATCGGCTATTGGCGTCTGGATCAGGCAGATGCCGAACGGGCATTAGGCACCGACCTTGGCAGCTACCCTTCCCTGAGTGATGCGGAAGAAGACGAAGCCTTTACCGAACTCTGGTACGCCTATATCAACGCCCCCTCCGTTGGTCGCAACCTGCTGGGTGATGAAGGTTTTGCCCAGCTGCAGGCATCTCTCAAGCCGGGACAACAAGTGCTGGCGGTTATGTCACGAGGACTGTTCACCCATGTACCGGCTGATTTCCGCCCCGGTACCGTACCCGGCCGCCTGGCGCTCCAGCAAAGCCAGTTGGCGGTCGAAATGCGTGATATGGACGCGCTCGATCGCAATATCCAGCTGGTCGCCGATGGCATTCCATCCTTTACCCAGGCCAACCTGTTTCAGGTCGGTGGCAACGCCGGTTTTAACCCCGGAGCCGAATCCGCCCTGATACTGAACATGGAGATGCCCCGCAACCACCTGATCACCGACCGGGCACATTTTGAGATTCCGGTAACCTTGCCCGCTGAACTGTTTGAGCAGGTTGAAATAGAAACCACCACCCGGGCACCACTCTGGGTCGGCCTGTGGAAAGATCGCTGGCTGTCAATCACGCTGCTGACCATCAGCCTGATTCTGTTAACCATCCTGTTCAGCTGGCAGCGGTATTTCACCCGCTTCCCCCGTGCGATGCATGTTTTTCGCTGGGGGTTTCTGGTGTATACCGTCGCCTATCTCGGTTTTTATGCCCAGGGGCAGCTGTCAGTCGTCAATATCTATACCCTGCTGCTGAACCTGTACGACGGCTTTAACCTTGGTATCTTCCTGCTCGACCCGGTGATTTTTATTCTGTGGAGCTACACCTTTGTCAGTCTGTTTATCTGGGGACGCGGGCTGTTCTGTGGCTGGCTTTGTCCCTTTGGGGCCTTGCAGGAAATGGCCTCAGCACTGGCCAAACGGCTGGGCATTCGTCAACGGCGTATCCCTGAACCCCTGCACCGCAAGCTGATTCTGATCAAGTACCCGATTCTGGCCGGACTGGTCGCAACCGCGTTTTATTCCCTGACGCTGGCGGAACAACTGGCTGAAGTTGAACCCTTCAAAACCAGTATCACCCTCTATTTTTATCGCGCCTGGCCCTTTGTGCTGTACGCCGTCGCCTTGCTGGTGGCCAGTATGTTTGTGCACAAATTCTACTGCCGTTATATGTGCCCACTCGGTGCCGGTCTGGCCATTATTGGCAAACTGCGCCGCCTGAACATGCTCGACCGTGTGGATATGTGTGGCACGCCGTGCCAGCTGTGTAAACGCCGTTGCGAAATCAACGCCATTCGCAAGGATGGAGAAATTGACTACGACGAGTGCATCCAATGCCTGGAATGCGTCGTGATTCTGCGCGACGACACCCAGTGTGTAGACAGCATCAGTGCGCGAAAAAAGGAGCAACGGCAAGCCAAGGCCAGGTTACTGGCAACCGATGCGGCACAATAACAACACCAGCAAGCACAACCTGTTGCGACCAGAATGATCGCAACAGGTTACGCACACCAAGGACAGCACGTGCAAGGACAGCCTGGCCAGTTACAGCAACCAGAACACTTCGCCATCATAATGATAGCTCTGGCATTCACTGCTGATGACATTACCGTTGTAACTGATGTTGGCGGTAGAGTCGCTGACGCCCGTAAAACGATTGTCGGACAGATTGATTTGCGCGGTCAGGGTATTGTCTATGGTGAAGAGTTCGTTCATATACACACGATAATCGGCACTGAGCTGGATGAGATTGCCAGACTGGCTGACAGACTGGGGGGCCGGCATTTGCCAGTAACCCCAGTGGTCACCGACAAAATGGCCAGCATCCAGCTCAATGACAAAAGGGGCGTAATCGTAACCGAGACTCATCGGGTGACTGTCGTCATCACAGTCCGTGATAATAATGTCTGAGAACACCAGAGCCAGATGCTCGGTACTGCTCATATCCAACAGGTGACGGCTGACATCAGACAGCGTCAGCTGATAGTCAACCTGGCCTTCGTCATAGCTATCATCGTCTTCATCCTCGTAAGTCACATTGGGATAAATGGCAATACGGTATGTCAAGCCAGCACTGACCGGAAATATAATCACCTGATTACCACTCCACTCAAATGACAAGTCACCTGCTGGTTGAGCGTTATATTCCACCACCTCAAGTGCTATATCGCCAGAACTGCCTTGTAGAAACTCACTATGCAGGATCACACTGATATAACCGCTGGCCGGGGCGTTATAAAGATAGTAATGATGGTCCGGTTCATCGTAGTCAATTTCTTCATCATAAATGATCGAAGCTTGTACCAGGGTATTATGTGCAAGCTCCGTATTCTCACCATCGTAACTGGCTCTGCTCAAGGTCGGATTGGTATCTTCCAGCAGCGGGGTGATACCGGAAGAATCGCCACCATCACCGCTTGAGCCACCACTACCGCCAGTGCCAGAAGAACCGCCACAAGCGCTGAGCAGCAAAGAAAAAACAACAGCCGTAAACCGTAGACGTGCTTTCATACAACAGACTCCTTATCAGGGTATTTCTGTTGTCAACGCAGTCGCTCAACATTGGTTGACACTTGTTGGCTCTAACATACCTATCCAGAAGTCTCTTTGTGATGGAGTCGACAATATTCTATATTGGACAATCGTACCCGTGCAGGACAGTGGTGAGGACAGTGGTGGCCGCCGCTGTTGCCACAGTCTGTCTCTTTGGCGGGTAATTAACTGTCAGACGTTCTGGAAAAATAATGACAACAGCCACTGCGCAACAGCAAGAATCTACCGCCCGACTAACCCCTTGGCACTAGATACCTAACGCTATCGTAGCCTTTACCTCAGGTAAGGAACCGGTTTACTGTCTTCCATTATTACAAGAATAATGACGCACTCTGCGCATACGCTTCGGGACCCTCTATTTATGTCTGATTCCATTTCCAATCTGAGAAAGTTTGTTGCCCCGGAGATTATCTTTGGCGTCGGAGCCCGCAAAACCGTAGGTAACTTCGCCCGGAATTTTGGCGCCCAGCGGGTATTGATCGTCACCGACCCCGGTGTAATCGCCTCCGGGTGGGTCGCCGATGTACAAAACAGCCTGCAGGAAATGGACATTGATTACCGGGTTTTCTCCGCCGTCAGTCCCAACCCCAGAACCGAAGAAGTCATGGCCGGAGCCGCCTTCTATAATGAAGAAGGCTGCAACCTGATTGTCGCCGTGGGCGGCGGCAGCCCGATGGACTGCGCCAAGGGCATTGGCATAGTCTCGGTCAACCGCCAGCATATTCTCACTTTTGAAGGAGTCGACCGCATCCATTCGCCGATTCCGCCGCTGATTTTTATTCCGACCACCGCAGGCACTTCGGCAGACGTTTCTCAGTTTGCCATTATTTCCGACCAGAACAGCCGCATGAAAATCTCCATCATCAGCAAGGCAGTGGTACCGGATGTTTCCCTCATCGACCCGGAAACCACGCTGACGATGACGCCCTTTTTAACCGCCTGCACTGGCATCGACGCCATGGTGCATGCCATCGAAGCATTTGTATCCACCGCCAGCGGCCCACTCACCGATACGAATGCCCTGGAAGCCATCCGCCTGGTGGCCGGCAACCTGCCCGCGCTGGTCGACAATCCTACCGATATTGCCCTGCGTGAACAGCTGATGCTGGCGTCACTCAAAGCCGGGCTGGCGTTTTCCAACGCCATTCTGGGGGCCGTACATGCCATGTCCCACAGCCTCGGCGGTTATCTCGATTTACCGCATGGTCTCTGCAACGCCATTCTGGTCGAACGAGTGATAGACTATAATTACAGCCATGCAGAAGATCGCTTCCGGGTGATTGCCGAAACCCTGGGCATCCAGACCAAAGGCCGGACCAGTACCGAAATACGCCGCCAGTTGGTCGACAACATCAGCCAGCTCAAGGCCAGAGTGGGTCTGACCCAGAACCTGGGGCAATCCGGCGTGCGGTTGGCCGATATTCCGGAACTGTCTGGCAAAGCACTGACCGACCCCTGCATTCTGACCAACCCCAGAAAATCCAGCAAACGAGATGTAGAGGTGGTCTATGAGGAAGCGTTATGACCCAGCCTCTGACGTGAACAACGAGCCGCAAAACAGCAACGAGCACAATGCAGAAGACCAGGCCCTGGTACAAAACCTGATTGGCCTTGGAGCCTTCTCGGCGCGCAAAAGCTACTACCCGGAATTGCTGCAAAAGATTGATGAGCTGGAAAGCGAAAAAGAACGCTATCAATGGCTGTTCGAAAACGCCCTGCACGGCATCTTCCAGGCCAGAGCCAGTGGCGGTATCAGTGGTGCCAACCCGGCCATCGCCCGTATGTGTGGCTATCGGGATGCCATCGAATTCCGCTACTCCGTCACCTCCTTGCGCCACGACCTGTTCCACGACCCGCAAGACCTGGACACACTGATGCAACAGGTGAATCAGCTCGGTCGCCAGCAATCATTCGAAACCCGCTTCAAGCGCAAACTGGGCATGGAACCAGTCGCGGTGTCGATCAACGTGCTGCTGAAAGACCCGCAACAGGGCCTGATCGAAGTCTTCGTGCATGATATTACCGAACGCAAACGCGCCCAGGCCGCCATGGCCCGTATCAATAACGAACTGGAACAGCGTGTCGAAGTCCGCACCCGGGAACTACAGGCCGCCAAGCAGGAAGCCGAAGCCGCCAACGCCAACAAAGACAAATACCTTGCCGCCGCCAGCCACGACCTGTTGCAGCCAATGAACGCTGCCCGCCTGCTGGTTGCCACATTGCAAGAACGCACACTGGATAACGACAACCGGGTTCTGGTTGAACGTATTCACACCGCCCTGACCGGTGCCGAAGAACTGCTGGCTGACCTGCTGGATATTTCCCGCCTCGATGCCAATGCCGTAACCCCCGATCATGAAGAGTTTGCCGTCAACGACCTGCTCAAAACCCTGTACAGCGAATTCCAGACCCAGGCCCATCAGGCCAATCTCGAATTGCATATGGTACCCAGCAGCCTGCGTATCCGCAGCGACCCGCGCTTGTTAATGCGCATCCTGCGCAACTTCGTCAGTAATGCCATTCGCTATACCCCCACCGGGCGGGTACTGATAGGTTGTCGCCGCCGTGGCGACCAGCTGCAACTGATGATTTGTGACTCCGGGCCGGGGATTGCCGAACACCAGCGTACAGAGATTTTTCGGGAATTCCGCCAGCTCGACAACGCCAACCAGGGGCGCAGCAAAGGCGTTGGCCTCGGTCTCGCCATTGTTGAACGTATCGCCCGAATGATGGATCACCCGGTGGCCATTCATTCACGGGTTGGGATTGGCAGCTGTTTCTCCGTCACCGTGCCACAGGCAAGTGTTGATGACCCACAAGGCCGCCACTCCGCCAATCGTGCCGACACCGTGCCGGAAGGTCTGGCCGCCAGTGCTCGTCTTAATCGGGTGCGGGTACTGGTGATCGATAACGAGGAAACCATTCGTCTCAGTATGAAAAGCCTGTTGCAGGCCTGGGGGTGTAACGTGATTACCGCCAGTAATGGTGAAGTCGCCCAGGATGCCTGGCACAACTTCTGTCCGGATATTGTACTGGCGGACTATCATCTGGATCACGATGAAACCGGCACCGGCGTGATACGCACTCTGGCAGCCGCCGACAGCAACGTTATGGCAACCCCCCTGATCGTTATTACCGCTGACCGCAGCGATACCGTGCGTCAGGAAATCACCCGACTGGGAGCCACCCGTCTGAACAAGCCGGTCAAACCGGCCAAGCTCCGCGCCCTGATGGCCTATTTACTGGAACAATAACCCGAAAAACCCGTAAACCCGGAGCAAACACGTCAGGCCCCCTGTCTGGCGTGCCTTACGAACCAGCCAGATATTGCCCCAGTGCCGTCTGGATGCCCGTTGTCAGCGTTGCCAGATCGTCATTGTTCATCACAAATGGCGGCATCACATAAACACAATCGGCAAACGGCCGCACCCAGATCCCCTGCGCTACACACAAGGGCTGCAGTTCTGCCACATTGGCCGACTGCTCCAGCTGCACCACACCAATCGCTCCAAGCACCCGGACATCACGAATACCGGCCTGGCCTCGCAACGGCGACAAGCCCTGCTCCAACTGCTGTTCGATACGCTGTACCTGAGCCTGCCAATCCGAATCCAGCAACAAGTCGATACTTTCACAAGCCACCCGGCATGCCAGCGGATTCCCCATAAAGGTCGGGCCGTGCATAAAACAGCCAGCTTCTCCCTGGCTGATGGTAGTGGCAATTTCGGTGGTTGCCAGTGTGGCAGACAGCGTCATATAACCACCGGTCAATGCCTTGCCCACACACAGGATATCTGGCGAAATAGCGGCATGTTCACAGGCAAACAGCTTGCCGGTACGGCCAAACCCCGTGGCGATTTCATCGGCAATCAACAGCACATCAAACTCATCACACAAACGTCGGGCGGCGCGCAAATAGTCGGGATGATAAAAACGCATCCCTCCTGCCCCCTGCACAACAGGCTCCAGAATCAGCGCGGCCAGCTCCTGGTGACAGCTCTCCAGCTTCTGGCGCAACCCGGCAATGTCCGCCGCCAGTACCGATGCATCTTGCGGCTGGTCAGCCTTGGGGTAAACAGCCTGCGGTTCAGGGACAAAGTGCTGGGCCGTCAGGACTCCGGCAAACAGATGGTGCATTCCCCGACGTGGGTCACACACCGACATCGCCCCCATGGTATCGCCATGATAACCACGCTCCAGCGCCAGCAGTCGTTGCTTGGCCGGTTTTCCCCGCGCCTGCTGGTACTGGATGGCCATTTTCATGGCCACTTCAACCGCCACCGAGCCGGAATCGGCCAGAAAGACCTTGTCCAGCCCCGCTGGTGTCAGGGCCACCAGCCGCCGCCCCAGCTCAATCGCCGGGCCATGGGTCAGACCGCCAAACATCACATGGGACATGTTCTCCAGCTGCTCGGTGGCAGCCTGATTCAGACGCGGGTGATTGTAACCATGTACCGCACACCACCAGGAGGCCATGCCATCGATCAGCTCGCGACCATCGCTCAGGCGTAACCGTACACCACTGGCAGAAGCCACCTGCCATACCGGAGCCGGGGTGGTCATCGAACTGTAGGGGTGCCATAAATGCTGGTGGTCAAATTCGGTATCGCTTAACGCCGGGTTTGACCAGGGTTTGGCGCTGGAGTGGTCATGGCCTGTCATCATCTGCTCTCACTGAAATCAATGACAGAAAGGTTAACGGATTTCAGCCATTAACTCCGCTACAACCCGATAACAGATCGATTCAACGGCGTGATTTCCTCTTTTGAGCTAAACAGTCGGAGCCAGCCTCACCATTAGTAAACCAAACCGGGCTGACCGTATTGACCTGTTCTGTCACCGTCTTATTGTCAAGCAACCCAATACTGCCTTTTAATCGCCACCTGACCGCCACCTCATCAACAGGTTAATCCGCTCCCATGCCCAATTCCTGCTCCACGCCCTGGCAACGTCGTCTCAATCACGCCAGTCAACAGCGCCGCCAACTCGACCAATGGCGTCAGCGTTCAACCCTCAATAGCCAGCAAGGGCCAGTGGTTCAACGCAATGGGCAGCCGCTGATCAATTTTTGCAGCAATGATTATCTTGGGCTGGCGATGGGTGGTGCCAACGCCCTGGCGCAAAGCGCCCAGCGCTGGGGCCTGGGAAGCGGCTCGTCACATCTGGTATGTGGCCATTCCAGCGCCCACGACGAACTGGAACGAGCACTGGCCAGGCACACTGGCTATCCGGCCGCGCTGCTGTTTTCCACCGGCTATATGGCCAATGTCGGCTGCATCAATGCCCTGACCCAACGCGGCGACCTGATTCTGCAAGACAAGCTGAACCATGCTTCACTGATCGATGGGGCGTTACTCAGCCGCGCCGACTTTCTGCGTTACCGCCATCTGGATTACGATCAGCTGCAACAACGGCTGATACAGCGCCAACCGCTGATGCAACAGCCGCAACAAGCGCAACAAGAGATAGCAAAACAGCCACTGACACTGGTGGTCAGCGACAGTATTTTCAGCATGGATGGCGACCTTGCCGATGTCGCCCGGCTCAGCCAGATTTGCCAGCAGCAACAGGCCTTGTTGATGGTTGATGACGCTCACGGACTGGGGATTATTGGCAAACAAGGTGCCGGGGTGCGTTCGGCCTTTGATCTCAGCAGCGAACAACTGCCGGTGTACATAGGCACATTGGGTAAAGCTCTTGGCGGCTTTGGTGCCTTTGTCGCCGGTGATCAGGCACTGATCGATTATCTGGTGCAGTTTGCTCGCCCCTATATTTACACGACCGCGTTACCGCCAGCGGTGGCCGAAGCCATGCTGTCGAACCTCGAACGCCTGCAAGACGATAGCTTGCGACACACATTACACCAGCATATTGGCTATTTTCGCCAACGTGCCAGCCAGCTCGGGCTTGCCCTGATGCCGTCAGAATCCCCGATTCAACCCTTGATGATTGGCGACGAAGCCAGCGCCATGGCCATCAGTACCGAACTGCAGCAGCGTGGCCTATGGGTAACAGCCATTCGACCACCGACCGTTCCCAATGGCAGCAGCCGTCTACGTATCACCCTGACCGCAGCCCATACCACCACCCAGATTGACCAGTTACTGACAGCACTGGATGAGCTGATACCAGAGTCGCTGCGCCTCCCCGCAGCCGACATCCGGTCATCAGACCCACAGGGAGAGACATTGTGAACCCGGCCGATATCTGGCAACCCCTGGCCGCCGCCGCCCATTCACAATCCAGTGCGGATACCGGCCCCGTGTGGTACTGGCTCCCCGGCTGGGGATTCAAAGCCACCGTATTTGAGCCATTACTGAGTCGGTTGCCCGGTGTGCACCTGGGCCTCGACTATCCGGTGTTTTATCAACAACTGACCCGGTTCAACAGCACACCGGTATGCAGCGATGCCACTCACCTGCTGCAACAATCCGCGACGGCCGATGCGATCTGGGTCGGCTGGTCGTTGGGCGGCGCGCTGGCCCATGCCGCATTAAGCCAACCGTCGGCCCAGCAAACCAAACCGGCCATCAGCGCACGGGCATTGTGCACCATGGCCACGGGCCATCATTTCTTGAGCCAGCCAACAGCCCCGCAGCAGGGTATGGATGCCGCGGCCTTTACCGGCTTCCGCAACAGCCTTGAGCGCTTCCCGGCCAAAACCCTGAAACGCTTCCTGGCGTTATGTTGCCAGGGAGCGGAGCAAGCGCGCAGTAATATGACCACCCTTGCCAACGCCCAACTGGACAGCACCCAGGCCGCACTGCTCGCCACCTCGCTGGACTGGTTAACCCAATATCAGCTGGACGATGCACAGCTCGACAAGCAGCAACCCGGCATGCCCCGACTGGCCTGTTACAGCCAGCAGGATGCCTTACGCCCAGCCGGATTAACCTCCAGCCACGGCTTGCTGGCGGAGGCAGGCCAGAGCCACGCACTGCTGGTGGAAGAAACGACGATTCCTTCCCTGCAAGACGCCCTGCTCCAACTGCTTGATCACAGCGTCGGAACACCACAATGAAGCCACCCCTGATGCGTAATAAACGCCAGGTCAGCCAGCAGTTCAGCCGCGCCGCCAACAGCTATGACCAGGCCGCCACGGTGCAGCAATGGGCACAACAGCAATTAATGCACTACCTGCAACAACAGCAACCGGAAGGCCTGCACGGACACTGGCTTGATATCGGTTGTGGTACCGGTACCGCCTTTGAGCCGCTGTCGACTCTGGGGGCCGAGCATATTACCGCGATCGATATGGCCGCAGGCATGCTGACGGTTGCCCGCCAGCGGCCGCTTTACCCCCATGCCGCAGCCACTGGTGAGCTGACTTCCCGCACCCTGCTACTGGCCGATGCGGACCAACTCCCGCTGCCTGACGGCCGTTACCGGAATACCGCCGCGAATGCCAGCACCGACGCAAGCCAGCAGCCCCCTTGTGGTGCCATCTCCAGCCTGATGCTGCAATGGAGCGAACACCCGCAGCAGACCCTGACCGAGTGGTATCGGGTACTGGCACCGGGGGCCACGCTGGCCATCGCCACACTGTTACCCGGCACCCACGCCGAAATTGCCGCCACCTGGCAACACATTGATCATTTCCGCCATATCAATCACTTTACCAGTGACACAGAGCTGGCCAGGGCGCTATTACAGGCCGGTTTTATTATTCAGCAACAACGCCAGAGCTGTTATCAGGAGCATTACCCGGACACTCTCAGCCTGTTAAAAGCGTTAAAAGCCATTGGTGCCACCAACGTCAACAGTGACCGTCGCCCTGGTCTGGGCGGTCGCCAGCTCATTCGCTTGTTTGACCAGTACTACCCCAAAGCGGCCAACGGCCAGTGTCCCCTGAGTTACCAACTGGGCTGGATACTGGCCACCAAACCCGATCACGGATAACCCCATGCCCCATACGACTCCCCCTTCCGCCACCGGGCCAGCCCTGCCTCCGCGCCGCCTTTTTGTTACCGGCACCGACACCGATGTGGGTAAAACGCTGGTATCTGCCGCCTTGCTGGCTGCCGCGACCAGAGCCGGTTATCGCACTTTTGGGCTGAAACCCGTTGCCGCGGGATGCACATGGATGGCCAGCCCGGACCAACCGCAGCAACCACAATGGTGTAATGACGATGCACTGCTGTTACAGCGTTTCAGTAGCGTCGAGCAGCCCTATACCAGTCATAACCCGGTTGCCTTCCAGGCTGCCATAGCCCCTCATATTGCTGCCCGCCAGGAACAGCGGCCACTACATCTGGATCAGCTGACCCAGGCCTGTATAAACTCTCTCGACAGTGCCGGAGCCAATTTTGAATTGATCGAAGGTGCCGGGGGTTGGCTGGTGCCGATCAACACCAGCCATTCACTCGCGGATCTCGCCGTTGCCATCGACCGCAGCGCTGACCGTCAGCCACTGGAAGTGATTCTGGTGGTGGGTTTACGGCTGGGTTGTATCAATCATGCCTTACTCAGTGTTGAAGCCATTCGCGCCCGGGGCCTGACGCTCACAGGCTGGATAGCCAACAGCCTGAATCCCTCCATGGTAGTGGAGCAGGATAATCTCGACTATCTAACCGAGGTACTGAGCCAGCAACGTACCCCCTTGCTGGGCCATGTGCCTTACCAGAGCACTCTGGCCAGTCCAGATGATCTTTCAATCCAGCAGGCTGTCGATACCAAAGCCGAAGCCGCAGTGATGGCCAGCCAGTCACTGGCTGCCATGTTCCGGGAATAACCACCAGCCTGCTACACAAGACCGGCGTCCGGCATCATCTCCCCCTGGATCAGGTGATGCCGCCAACGCAATGCCGTGAAAGTCAACAAATGTAAAAGATCTCACAAATCGGTCGGATTCTTGCCAGCATGCTGACCATCCAACACTATGTTGTCGTATATTAGCCACATAATACGGGTGTAATAGCTACTTGGCCTGACTAACAGCCTGACCAATAGCCTGAGCAGTTCTGCCATCCAAAGACAGAATCGACGGCTTAATCCCTATAACAATTCCCAATAGCAACCAATAGAAGGACTCTTGATGAATATCATTAGCAAACAACTTATGGCCATCTCTCTTGCCTCTGCCTGTACTTTCAGTGCAGTCGCACACGGCAACGACGAAGTTGAAGACGCCATTGAATACCGCCAGGCAGTATTCCACCTGGTCGCTGCGCATTTTGGTCAAATGGGTGACATGATCAAAGGCAAAAAAGACTTTGACGCCGTGGAATTCCAATACCGCGCCAACAGCCTGGATGCACTGTCAAAAATGCCGATGGAAGGTTTTACCGTACCTGGCTCAGATAAAGGCGATACCAAAGCCAAACCGGCAGTCTGGGAAAAACCGGCACTGTTCGAAGAAAAAATGACCAAGTTCCAGAAAGACTCAAGCGCATTGGCAAAAGCAGCACAATCCGGCGACATGGACACTATCAAGCCTGTCTTTATGGAAGCAGCCAAAAACTGCAAAAGCTGCCACACCGACTTTAAAAACCGCTAGTAGCTGATTCCGGGCCTGACCACGTCAGGCCGGTATGACTCAACCCGCCGACATGGCCAAACCCTGTGTCGTCGGGTACTGCGGCGGGGACTGCCCTGTTACCCGCCGCTCTGTTACATCAACATCTCATCAATATCACATCAACTTTCTGTCGACTTACCAAATCCACCAGCTGCCCACAATCAGACGGTTACTCACCACCCACAACAGCAAAAATACCACCCAGGCACGCCATGCAGGTACCAGAGTCGGTGCTTCGGCTGCGCTCAAATCGTTCCGTTTGCCGGTAATCATGGCCTGCACCAGAGGCTCACCACGCCATTGATGAAACACCACCGCAGCAACATGCAAAACCACCAGCACAACAATCAGATCAAAATTCAGATGATGCCATTGGGTCAACAGTGTCGCGGTATCTGCAGAGACCATCTCAACCAGAGGTCCCTCGGTAAAAATTTCATCCGTTGCAAAGAGTCCACTGCCCCATTGCGCAGCAATCAACAGCATCAGCGCCACCACCATCAAGGCACCCAGCGGATTATGTCCGGCATGCCGTGGCATTTCCTTGCCGGTCAGCATAGTGCGGGAAAAACGGATCACAGCTTGCGGCCCCGGCACAAACTGGCTGAAACGGGCATTGGAAGAACCAAACAATCCCCACCCCAACCGCGTGATCCAGAGCGCCACCAGACACGATGCCAGGCTCATATGCCAGCCCATTTCACCTTCTTCTGCGGTCCACCAACATCCCGCCAGTAACATCACCTGTAACCAGTGATACCCACGAACAAAACTGTCCCAAACCTTCATAATCACCTTTCTCCTGTCACACCCTGTACTGTATTGCCACAATGGACTGCGGTCAGTTGTACTATCATGTTATGAAATACCGGCTCTTGCACAACACAAGAGCGCTGATTGCTATCTTGATTTGACAGATTTATCCATAATCATGGCCCTGCTGTTGCCCATAACCTGTCAATGACTGGCATAATAAACCTTATGCATGTTGAATGCTGATCGGCAATACAGGCGATCTGGCAACATGCTGATATTTTAAATGTACTGATCAAGGTTACGACATGAGGATTTTCATGAGAACAATCGTCTCGGCAAGCTGCCTTTTACTGCTGACTGCCTGTAGCCATCAATCATATATTCCGTTTACCCAAGAGTTACGTTACAGCGAAGGCTTTAATAACGCCGACCTGCAACAACTGCAGTATTATGTTTGTCCGCCCTTCCGGGCTGAACGCCAGTTCAGAATGGTCGAAAAAAACATATCCAGCGGCAAACTGATTCGTCGTCAAGGACAACTGGTGCATGAAGTGGTAGTACCATCCTGGACCCCCGGCGTTGCTGTTCAGGTCGACGAGAACTTTATGGCGGTCAGCTTTGAAGAAGGTACAGCCCTTACCTTTGGTGTCGAGCAAGGTGTTGCTCAGGGAGATTACACCTCGCTGGGGCGTAATAAAGACAATCACTTCCAGGTGTATTACGACGGTGAGTGGTACTACACCGTGGATAATCAGGCCACAGAATGTGAAGGCCAGCTCTATTCGCAACCACGGTTATGGATAGACGCCGATTCCCTGAAAGAAAAGACCACCGAACGCAAGGTTCTTCAAGGCCGCCGTATCGAATAACACGTTAGGGGTGGCACTGGCTCTTGCCGTGACGATGCCTGGTTATTGTTTTGCCTGAATAACCTGGCGTCGTCACCAGAACCGGCTTTTGCTTTTCTTTGGTTCTGGTATCAATCTTTTTATTACCGCTGGTTTTTTTCTGTTGTTTTTCTTTCTGCTGGTTTTTCCCCGCTGTTACTGTTCGGTTCAGTTCAGCCTGTCGGCATCAGCCCCCAATAACTGCTGATAAAACGCATATTCCCGTTGCAATACCGTCGCCCGGTTTTTTTGCTGGCGAAAACCATGGCCTTCTCCCTTGAACAACACATAATCGGTAATGACCGAGCGCGCTTGCAAAGCCTCAAACAACTGCCGCGTCTGCGGCGGCGGAACAACACGATCCTGCTGTCCCTGAAAAAAAATCACCGGCAGCCGAAAGTGATCCAACCGGAAAATCGGTGAACGCTGGCGATAACGCTGTGCATCCATAACCGGGTCGCCGATCAACCAATGCAGATAGCGGGATTCAAATTTGTGCGTGTGGGCATTTAACAGAGCCAGATCGCTGATTCCATACAGACTGGCACCGCCTCCGATGCCAGCCGCTGCGGCACGGTCATCCGACAAGACCCGCAACACGGTATAGCCACCGGCACTGTTGCCCCGCACCAGTATTCTGCCCGGTTGTGCCCAGCCCTGAGCCTGGGCGTACTGACAGGCCAACAGCACATCATCCACGTCTGTCAGCCCCCACTGATCGGCCAAGGCCTGTCGATAACGACGGCCAAACCCACTGCTGCCGCGATAATTCAGCATCAGCAGACCATAACCACGATCACACCAAAACTGCTTTTGTGGATCAAAGCTGCTGTCCGCCATGGCCGTTGGCCCACCATGCAACTGGATAATCAAGCCCGGTTGATACGCGTTACCGGATACGTCGGTTGGAGGGTAATACCAGCCAAACAGCGTTTGCTCCGCTGCCCCGGGAGCCGGGATCATGCACCGCTGCGGGCGCGTCAGCGTTTGCGGCATTGGGCCGATATCCAGACGGATAAGGCATTCAGCGGTTCGATCCTCGCCAGCAACAGACAAGTCCCAACTCACCAGTTGCGTGGGAGAATCCCAGCACTCCCGCAAGGCGTAATAGCGGCCGCTGTGAGTATTCCAGCACAGGCTGTGGTAACGGGCCGTTGCCTTGTGATCCGGTGATAAGAGGGATTCAAAAACACCGCTGCGACGGTTGAGCCAACCGATGCCAGCCTCTCCTTGTTGGAAAAAGCTGGCCACCACCCCATCGGCTCCTGCCACCCAGTGACGTAACCCCAGTTGCCATTGCGCCGTTGCAAATTCAGCCGCCTGGGCATGTACCACTTCGGCGACAGGAGATGCTGTAAGAGATGTTGCAGGAGATGCCACAGAGGGCGCACAAAGATAACGGTATAAGTTCCAATAGGATTCATCCTCGGGCTTGCCAGACAGCGCAACGGCACCAGGCTGATCCGACACCACCCACAACTCATCCCCCAGAAAACCCGGCTGGCACAAGGAAACCTCGGCCTGTTGCGGATTGGCAACCGTCTCGACCGCCAGCAAGGCACCGGCGTTGTCCAGTTCGCCCCGTTGTAACGTGGTCGATAACCAGGGCTGATGAGGGTGATTCCAGCACAGCCAGGCCAGATAACGGCCATCGGCCGCAGGCGTCGGGCTGGCATAAAAGTCCCAGCCTTCCGCCAGCAGATGCCGCTCAGCCTGTACTGGCTGACCCGGCAGCGTGACCAATGCCAGCGCCACCAGACGATTGACCGGTTCTTGCGTGGTGCTCGAATGCGCCTCTTCAACCGCCAGCACCCGCTGGTGAAGCTCATCCCATACCAGGTCGCCATAGCGGCAGCCCGGCTGCACAAATAACCGCTGCGGAACCGGCACAGCCTGCAAATCCCCGGTCAGCGTAACCAGGTACAAGCCCTGATCGGCCTCATTCACAAAGATCAGCCCATTGGCAAACAAACACCAGCTGCCACCGCCATATTCATGCACCCGGCTACGGGCAGACATCCCTGCCGGGCTGACCACCACAGGAACTAACGGCTGTTCGTCCAGCGCAGCAACCAGCACCTGATTGGTGGCTGTTGCCGGATCAAACTCAAGCCAGCCCAGCCAGCTGCCGGCGCTGCGCAGTTCCGCCCATTGCTTGCCCTGGGCAGCAGCCTGTTGGGCACTGATGGCCGTCATCATCCGCGGGCAATAATATCGACAGCCGCCTGCTGGTTGCGTTTATTACGCGCCAGCAACGGTGACGACGGCGCGACGCCAGCCGCCAACTGCTCCGCCTCGGTACGGGCGGCCACGATCTTGCCGTGGTGCGCCGACTTGCTGCAAACCGGATCGGCATTGGCAGCATCACCAGTAAGCTTGAAAGCCTGACAGCGGCAACCACCAAAATCTTTCTCTTTTTCGTCGCAGGAGCGGCACGGCTCCTTCATCCATTCATAACCCCGGAAATGGTTAAAACCGGTCGAGCGATACCAGATATCCGCCAGCGCTTCATCCTTGACGTTCGGAAACTGTATGGGCAATTCACGGGCGCTGTGACACGGCAATGCCGTACCGTCCGGAGCAATGGTCAGAAAAATATTTCCCCAGCCATTCATACAGCCCTTGGGGCGCTCTTCGTAATAATCCGGGGTGACAAAAATCAGCTTCGGGCCACGGCCATCCAGTTGATCCCGATATTGATTGGTAATGGCTTCAGCCTTGATCAGCTGTGCCTTGGTGGGCAACAAGTGCGCACGATTAATAAAAGCCCAGCCGTAATACTGGGCAATGGCCAGCTCGACAAAATCGGCCTGCAACTCGATCGACAGCTCGATGATTTTGTCGATCTGCTCAATATTGTCGCGATGAATCACAAAGTTCAGCACCATCGGGTAGCCCTGGGCTTTCACCTCCCGCGCCATGGCCAGCTTCTGGGCAAAGGCTTTCTGGCTCCCGGCGAGTTGATTGTTCAGCTCTTCGGTACTGGCCTGAAAACTGACCTGGATATGATCCAGCCCGGCATCACGAAAATCCGACACCCGGCGATCATCCATCCCCAGACCCGAGGTAATCAGGTTGGTGTAATAGCCCATCTGGCGGGCTTCACGAATCAGCACTTCCAGGTCACGCCGCAGCAACGGCTCGCCACCGGAAAAGCCCAGTTGCGCCGCTCCCATTTTGCGGCCCTGCTCAAACACACTGAGCCACTGGTCGGTGGTGAGTTCGGTGCCACTGCCACTCAGATCAAGCGGGTTGGAGCAATAACTGCACTGCAACGGGCATTTATAGGTCAGCTCGGCCAGCAGCCAGAAAGGGCGGCCCGCAGCGTGGGGGTTATCCGCCGATGGCTGAATAACCGGGCTAGTCAAAGGTGATCCAGTTGTGCTCATGGGCAACTCCCAGAAATTCGATAATATCAGCGCCCAGATCACCGGCTTCCGGGAATTTCTGTTCCAGCGCCGCAATAATATCAGCCCCGGAACGGGTGCCATCCACCAGCGCCATGATTTCTCCAGCACTGCCATTCAGTTGCACCATACCTTCCGGGTACAACAGCACATGGGATTGCTGGCTTTCTTCCCATTGCATCCGGTACAGGCGGTTCATAACCGGTATTTGCTCTGCCCTGATCATCGGTACGCCCCTTTGTGATAACGCACCGGGTTGCCCATGCCATCGGCTTCGATATTGTGATACGGCGCGCGCTGGTAATCGTAAGCCATGGTCATCGCATCCAGCATGGTCCAGAGAATATCGAGTTTGAACTGCAGGATATCCAGCGCCTGCTGCTGCTGCTGCCGGGTGACAAAATGATCCAGCGTAACCCGCAAGCCATGCTCAACATCACGGCGGGCTTCGCTCAACCGCCCCCGGAAATACTGCAAGCCTTGAGCATCAATCCAGGGGTAATTCTGTGGCCAGGTATCCAGCCGCGACTGATGGATTTCCGGCGCAAACATTTCGGTCAGCGAAGAACAGGCCGCTTCTTCCCAGCTGGCCCGCCGGGCAAAATTGACATAGGCATCCACCGCAAAACGGACACCCGGCAACACCAGCTCTTGCGACAACATGGTCTCGCGATCAATACCCACCGCTTCGCCGAGCATCAACCAGGCTTCGATCCCGCCATGGGCACCGTCAAAACCATCGTGATCCAGAATCCGTTGCACCCACATGCGGCGCTCATCCCGGTCGCGACAGTTGGCCAGAATATTGGCGTCTTTCACCGGAATATTGATCTGATAATAAAAACGATTGGCGACCCAGCCACGAATTTGCGCTTCGTTGCATTCGCCGTGGTGCATCGCCTGATGATAAGGGTGGTGAATATGATAAAGCGCCCCTTTGGCACGCAGGCGTTGTTCAAATTCTTCGCGGGACCAGGGCTGCTTGTTGCTGTGTTCTGTCATGGTATGTCTCCACCTCAGGGAGGTTACTGGTTGGGGATATTGTTATTGTTCTGCGCTTCCCCTACTCACCGGCTTTTTACCGCTTGCCGGTGGATATTCTTCTTTTAATGTTCTTTTTATATGTTCTGTTGTAAATATTCTGTTTTTCTTTTGATTCACGCTCTTTTTAATCAGTGCTCTTTTTTAATCAGTGCTCTTTTTTAGTTCACGCTATTTTAACAGCTAACAGCAGTTAGATGTCGATTTCCATACCGTCCCAGGAAATCTCAACCCCCTGTTCCTCAACCATGGCGCGCTCGGCGGATTCTTCGTTCAGGATCGGATTGGTGTTGTTGATATGAATCAGCACTTTACGCTTGTCCGGGTACTGGGCCAGTACATCCAGCATGCCGCCGTCCCCGGACTGCGCCAGATGCCCCATCATTTGCCCGGTCGACTGACTCAGACCCATATTGATCATTTCATCATCCGTCCACAACGTGCCGTCCACCAGCAGACAGTCGGCTTGCGCCATCCAGGGCAACAGATGATCTTCAATCACCCCCAACCCCGGCGCATAAAACAGCTTGCCGCCGGTGAGAGTATCTTCAATAAACACCCCGATATTATCCCCCGGCATCGGATTACCACGGCGGGGAGAATACGGCGGAGCATTACTATCAAGCGGCATGGCAGTGATTTTCAAAGCTTCCATACCAGGAATGGAGAACGAACGGCCATCCAGCGGAATATCATGATGCCGCGGGCCACCGTTCCATTTTTTCAACATGGTAAACAAGGGAAACCCCGTGCTCAGATCCTCATGCACCGGAGCCGTGGTGTACACGTCGAGCGGCAGACCTTCCCGCAGCATCAGCAAGCCGGTGGAATGATCGATCTGGGCATCCATCAGCACAATGGCATGAATCCCGGTATCGCGATCCTGACGAGCCGGTTGTAATGGCGCAAACGAGGCCAGCTGGGCACGAATATCCGGCGACGTATTGAATAACAGCCAGCGTTCACCATCCGCAGACACACAAATAGAAGACTGGGTACGGGCGGTCGCCTTGATCGTGCCATCCCGATAACCCTTGCAGTTAACGCAATTACAGTTCCACTGCGGGAAACCGCCACCGGCAGCAGAGCCGAGAACATGAATTTTCATGAGTAAGCCTGTTTATTGTTTTTGTTAGAAACGCACCGCGCATTGTTACCGAGGCTATCGCAGCATTAAAAATGCCTGAAAAAAATGCCCGAAAAAATGCCCGAAATAGCAACTACCCCGGGCACTTTCAGCCCGCAGCGTACTCGGGCAATCAGGAGTAAACTCCCGTCTTCCAGAGCGTTACCGCTCTGGCAGACATTAGCGGTGGCTGAAGTACATGGTTACTTCGAAGCCGATACGCAGGTCGTTGTAGGCTGGTTTAGTCCACATAGTTGTTTCCTCTTATTGTTATGAAACAGGATTATTCCTGCTCCCTGAACAGCTTCCCAAAGGTGTTTGGTGTTCACCAGAGCACCTTGGGTCTATGGATACACACCGGAGGTCGTACACCCCCTGAATGGGGAATTCCGATGATGGCCACCACCAGCCTTGCAGCACACCGGCACAACGGCCAGTGACCCTTACTGATGATAGAGTCAGTGTCGGCCACCTGCCGGACAGAAAAAAGTCTACTTTAGCGCTCTGAATATAGGCCCAAAGTATTGGTTTTTGACATGCTAAAGATCCCCACAAGAACCGCTGGCCAACACCTGGGCAAAACCTCGCCCCCTATCAACCCGGCAGAACCGCTGGCCGGGATTCGTTGGGTACGATTACCCAGCACCTGAGACGCTTATAGCTGGCCACCCACACCTTTGAATTTTTCAACAAAAGCCGAGATTTTCTGGAAAACCGTTTGCTTCTGCGTTCGGTACTGTGGGTTCAAAGGGCTGAGTTTTGGCAATGCTTCATTAAGAGCAGTGCCATTTTCAGAGGCATACTCTCGCTTGAGAGATGAGGCAATGTAACGTTTGGCCGCATCCTCATTTAGCTTTTCAGAGGCAATAATGGCCTCTGCTTCGCGCTTCTGTTCAGCCTGGGCGAACTTGAAGAAAGCGTCAATAATGCTGGCTTTGTCATTGATCTCATCCAGGTTTGTCTGGTTAATAAAATCAACCACCAGGCTCTCTTTCTCTCTATTGCCAAAACTACTGTGTATCATACGGCGGACTTCTTTGATCAGGCCTTCTTTGCTCTTGTTCTCCTTGTTGTGATCAAAAATCAGTTCAAGAATATAGTCGAGGTTTATTTCTTGAGATTTAAGCAAATCAATTTCAAAGACCACATCGTCCCAGTCTACCGTTGACTTATCTTTGTCCTGACCTTCTTTATCGCGTCGTAACCAGTCACAGGTATCATTGTAAGTAGAGCGATAATCTTGGACAGCACGTTCGCTCGGCATATCGATGGTTTGCATTGCCTCGATGTCAGCATCGTCCAGATAGTACTTTGACTTGAACTCTTCAACAGCTTGTTCATCACTGGTATCTAAGCTTTGCATCGCTTTTAATCCAGCAAACTCATCGTAGTTTTGTAATATATTTTCTGCTTTTAGGTATTCACCAAACAGCTTGGCAAATTCTTTCTTATCTTGTTCTTTTTCAATATTTTTTGGGTTTGGAAAGCGTTCTTGCAGCTCTTTGACGATATCAACAAAACCTCGACGCGCCTGGCCAGTAGCAATATCGTTAAAGCCTTCCATGTATTCCTTATAGCTCTTCTCCAGCACCACATTCTTGGTGTTTTTGTCACCAAACAAAGTAATGGCATCAATGGTTGCCTGCTCCAAGTCCCGGAAGGTAACAATATTGCCAAAGGTCTTGGTAGCATCATAAATACGGTTTGTGCGAGAAAACGCCTGCATCAAGCCGTGATAACGCAAATTTTTATCAACAAACAAGGTATTAAGCGTAGGCGCATCAAAGCCCGTTAAAAACATACCGACCACTATGAGCAAATCTATTTCTTGATTCTTCACTCGCCGGGCAAGGTCACGGTAGTAGTTCTGAAAACCCTTACTGTCTACGCCATAGTTGGATTTAAACATGGTATTGTAATCAGCAATCGCAGCATCTAAAAATTCCTTGGCACTGCTGTTCATGGCACTGACTTCAAAGCTTTCATCCAAAATATCGCCGATCGCGTCTTGCTCCTCATTGGCAGCAAACGAGAAGATGGTCGCAATCCGAAGAGGCTTGTTTTTCACGACACCATCAGCTTCCGCTTGTAATGTCTGGAAGGTTTCATAATAGGCCTTGGCGGCGTCTACACTACTGACCGCGAACATGGCGTTAAAGCCTTTGGCGCCAGAGTAAGCCCGATGGGTTTTCTGGTTAAAATTATTCAGAATGTACTGTGAAATTTCACGTATCCGCATAGGATGTAAAAAGGCTTGTTTATTCTCATCTGCACTTAGTTTTTTATCATCCTGCTCAGTCTCAATGCTCTTGAATTGCGGGCGAACATCGTTATAGTCCACTTTGAATTTGAGTACTTTTTCATCACGAATGGCATCGGTGATCACATAGGTGTGCAACTGCTGACCAAACACGCTGCCTGTTGTTTCTGCACCCAGTGCATTTTCAGGAAAAATTGGTGTACCCGTAAAACCAAACTGATAATATTTTTTAAATTTCTTTTTCAGGTTTTTCTGAGCTTCACCAAATTGACTGCGGTGACATTCGTCAAAAATAAACACCACCTGCTTGTGGTAGATGGATAAATCGTTTTCACTTTTGATTAAGTTGTTGAGCTTTTGGATCGTGGTGACTACGATCTTGTTGTCATCTTTATCCAGGTTGCTTTTAAGCCCTGCGGTACTGTCTGAACCGTTCACACTATCAGGAGAGAAACGCTGATACTCTTTCATCGTCTGATAGTCGAGGTCTTTTCGGTCCACCACAAAAAAGACTTTATCAATACAGTCTAAATCGGTGGCCAAACGTGCCGCTTTAAAGCTGGTGAGTGTTTTACCCGAACCCGTGGTGTGCCAAATATAGCCGCCGCTTTCAGGCTTAGCCCAGTCTTTAGCGTTAAAGGCGCTTTTAATCTTCCACAAAATGCGCTCTGTGGCCGCGATCTGATAAGGGCGCATTACCAGCAAAGTATTGCTGACGTCAAACACCGAGTAACGCAAGATCACTTCAAGCAGCGTTTCTTTTTGTAAAAAGGTTGCCGTAAAGTCTTTTAAATCCTTAATCAGCGTATTGTCTGACTTCGCCCAGTTCATGGTAAAGTCGAAGCTGTTCTTGTCTCGCTTAGTGGTATTGGCAAAATAGCGCGTATCGGTGCCATTAGAGATCACAAACAGCTGCAAGAACTTATACAACGAGTTCTCGGCATTAAAGCTCTCTTTGCTGTACCTATGTATTTGGTTAAAAGCCTCTCTAATCGCCACACCACGCTTTTTCAGTTCGATTTGCACCAAAGGCAAACCATTGACCAAAATCGTTACATCGTAACGGTTGGCATGGCTTCCCGTTTGTTCAAACTGCTTAATAACCTGCACCTTGTTGCGGGCAATGATCTTCTTGTCAAACAGGTAGATATTTTCTATATGGCCATCATCAAAGACAAAATCGAAGATATAGTCACTGTGCACCTTGCGGGTTTTTTCGAGAATATTGTCGCTTGGGGTGTTCAGGTATTGCTCGCAAAAGCGCGCCCACTCGGCATCAGTAAACTCGACCTTATTAAGGGCTTGTAGCTGTTTGCGCACATTCGCCATCATGGCGTCAGGCGTTGTTAACGCCGGTAAATACTCATAACCTTGGTTGCTTAGGTCCTGAATCAGCTCGCGCTCTAAATCACCTTCGCTTTGATAGCCCTCAGCAATTTGGTCTTGGCGTGTATATTTATCTAAAACAATGTAATTGTTAGACTCTGCGATTGCTTTGTATTCTGCCATATCTATTCCTAATCCTTTGTCCCTTGTGGAGCGCGCATCCCTTTATAAATATTATCTATCTCTTTCACTAAAAACTTAAAGACGCGCTTATGATCTTCTTCGACTTCGGCCACTTCATGGCCTGCGTGTTTTGCATGGTTATATAAATTAATTACCCGTGCATAGGGGTTTACTTGCCCCGTAGCCCTATTACCTCTGACGCCGGGCAACAGCTCACCCCACTCTTCGTATCCCAAGAACGTTGAGGTTTTTTCGAGTACATTTCGCAAAAAATTAAAGTGGTATTTGTGGATATCGCCTGAGTCTGCCGCTTTCATTAATTCATTCTTCAAATACAGGTGATACGAGAAGGGCGAATCATTTTCTTGCTCAATAAGGTCATGCTGGCCATCATCGAGCTTGCGCAAAACAAACTTGGGTGCTCGATTAAACTCGTTATGCAAAACATTATAAAAAAGCGGATTATGAGTGGTGATGATGAACTTAAGGCCAGAAATAGCAAAATCACTCGACTTAATTAAACGAGCTAAATCAACAGCCAACTCTATTAGATGGTTGTCATCTAACGAGCTCACCGGGTCATCAATAAACACATATTGTAATTGGTTAAACTGATCAGTTTCTCGATCCGTTTCTTCAGGTACATTTAAGATGCTGATCACTTGTTCGAGCAATGAATAAAAAATACTCCAAATAAAGTTACTTTCTTCACCCTTTGATATTTTAATTTTTCTATCCGGCTCGTCATCGCCACCTTGATGTGAAAACGTCACCTCAGAAAAGGCTTTGACGGTAACTTGGTTACCGTCTTTATCATTAGCCGTGTATTGCGGATTAAAACGGGGCGTTAGTTTATCGTTTGCATAGCGCTGGAACGTGCTGATCACGTTCATGTCTTGCCCTTGCTCTTGCAAAATCCAATCGGTAAACGTATTGGGTTGGATTTTTAGCTTCGGCTCTGCATCCGCATATAAATCGTTATCCCAGTAAAACAAGTCTTCTGTAAACGCGTTGTAATATAAAATCTTGTGGCGCGACAGTGGCGCTTGCTCTGCTTCGTCAAGCTCATCCTGTCCATCTTGCTTTGGCGCGATGATCTCTTTAAATTCACGAGACAAACGCGTTTTTCCTGTGCCATTAAAGGCATAGATTAACTGCACCTTTTTATCAGACGCTTGCAACAACCCTGCTATTTCCGTTAGCGTTGTACTCATTAAGCTGCCTCATCAGATTTAGGGAAGCTCAACAACAGGTCACGATAATACTCGTATTGCTTTTGACGTAACTCAATTTCGCGAGGGAGACCTTCGGTGATGGAGTTAGTTAACAGCTCAAATTTATCGAGCAAAGCTACAATGCGCTCTTGCTCCGTAATTGGAGGGAACGGAAGCTTTAAGTTCTGAAATGTACCCAAGTTTATATTGCTTTGTGCGCTCCCTTGACCTTTTTCTTCTAGCTGCGTTTTGATTGAGGATAGTAAATATTCAACGTAACTTGAGCTCGTTTCTTCAGGATTTGCAACGAAACCAATAACACTATCAGGAAAACATGCATCAAAGCCCAAAATAGATGTTTCTGCAATATTCGCAGCGATAGTGATGCATAGTGTGCCTTTAGGCCACAATTTACTCTGCTTTAAACCGAGTTCACTATAAGTCTGGCTGTAATCTCGAATAGTATGGGCCGCATTTCTGATATCACCCGTTTGAATAAAGGGTATATCACCTCCATACAAACTAGGATCATTTCTAGGTCGATGTTTAGACTTTCCTCGACCAAAATCTAAAGCCACTTCACCTAACGTCTTCCACTCAACTTCACCTTCTTCAAAACTTAGCAACTTATCGCGGTAGTAGTTGTATTGTTTTTTCCGCATGTTAAGCTCGGCGGTCAGCTCGGCGGTCATGGCGGTAAATGCGTCCAGAATGCGCACTATTTCAGCTTGTATTGCCAGCGATTTTTCTGGGTTATCTGGGCATGGGATGGGGATTTTTATTGGCGATACATCACGGGGATAAACATGAGGAACTCCACCACCACTTTTAAAATCATGAAGTTGCTGCTGCATATTCATTAAGAAATGATAACAATATCTAGCCATCAATGTGTTGATAGGTTTTACAGTAAATGCATCTGACACAAAAATCGGTTGTTCCCACCAACTAACGAACCCTGCATAAGCCCCAGAGCCAGCAATTACAATCGTTTGCCCATCCCTATTACTTTCATTGTGGTAATAAGCTGGAGTACGCCCGCCTGCAATTACAGGAATATCACCATCTGTAACATTTTTTTTTGTTATTGATGTTCCTCTCTTAATTTCTGCTACATCACCTAGAGCTTTCCACTCAACATCAACTTCATCCAGTAGCTTCTCCATATAGCTCAAATTACTCATGCTTCAAGCTCCTCACCTTCAATTTCCGCCACAATGGCATCAATCTCACTGCGAAGCGCATCAATTTTAGCAACGGTGGTTTTAAGTTCGGCATTAAGCTCTGTAATATCTATTACTTCGCGAGTATCTTTGGCCTCCACATAACTGCTTACCGAAAGGTTGTAGCTATTGCATGCGATAACATCCAATTCAATCGATTTAGCAAAATGTTCCACATTCTCTTTGCTGGCAAACACCTTCATGATGTTTTCGATGTGTTCGTTGGTGAGGGTATTGTTGTTGGTTTCTTTTTTAAACAAACCGCTGGCATCGATAAATTGGGTGGTGGTGTCGGTTTTGTGTTTAGACAGCACCAAGATATTCACGGCAATGGTGGTGCCAAAGAACAGGTTAGGTGCCAGTGAAATCACCGTTTCGACATAGTTGTTATCAACCAGATACTTACGAATTTTTTGCTCAGCGCCACCACGGTAAAAAATACCGGGGAAGCAAACAATGGCCGCACGCCCTTTGCTTGATAGGTAGCTGAGCGCATGCAACACAAAGGCAAAGTCGGCTTTTGATTTAGGCGCAAGCACACCTGCGGGCGCAAAGCGGTCATCGTTGATTAGGGTTGGGTCGTCGCTACCAATCCACTTCACTGAATACGGCGGGTTGGAGACAATGGCATCAAAGGGTTTGTCGTCCAAAAAGTGCGGTTCGGTTAAGGTATCACCTAGCTGAATATTAAACTTGTCGTAGTTAATGTTGTGCAAAAACATATTCATACGCGCCAGGTTGTAGGTGGTGTGGTTGAGTTCCTGACCAAAAAAGCCCTCTTCAATAATATGCGCATCAAAGTGCTTTTTGGCTTGTAACAGCAATGAACCCGAACCCGCCGCAGGGTCATAGATTTTATTCACACTGGTCTGGCCGTGCATGGCCAATTGCGCGATCAATTTTGAAACGTGCTGAGGGGTAAAAAATTCGCCACCGGATTTACCGGCATTGGCAGCGTAGTTTGAAATCAGGAACTCGTAGGCATCACCGAATAAATCAATTTGGTTATCTTCAAAATCACCAAAAGTTAAACCCGCCACGCCCTTTAACACAGCTGCCAGGCGTTTGTTTTTTGCCTCTACCGTATTACCCAGGCGGTTACTGGTGGTGTCAAAATCCGCAAACAGGCCTTTGATGTCCTTTTCTGAATCATAACCATTGGCTGAGTTTTCAATCGCTGCAAAAATGGCAGCCAAGTCTGTATTCAAATTGTCGTTTTTGTGGGCATTGGTGGCCACATTACTAAAAAGCTGACTTGGATAGAGAAAATAGCCTTTGGTTTTGATGGCATCTTCTTTGGCAAAGTGAATATTTTCATCGTCATCAGACATGGTGGCATAGTTCACGCTGTCGTCACCACCGGTGATGTAGCCAACAAAGTTCTCACTGATAAAACGATAGAACAAGGTGCCCAGTACGTACTGTTTGAAATCCCAGCCATCCACTGAACCTCGCACATCGTTGGCGATTGCCCATATTTGGCGCTGAAGTTCGGCACGTTGTTGTAAACTTGTCATCGGATTAATTCCTGGTTTTACTGCGTCATAATTCGTTTGTTTTTAGCTTGCCATCACTCAAGATCGAGGCGCAAGTTTTCTTGTATTTCATCTATCAGTGTTTTTGGTACTTCCTGTTCCTGCGCAAGCTGACGCCAGGTTGATACGTGTTCAATGGTTGTATCAATAATATCGTCGATCTTTCTTTTGTTAAAAATCGGGCTGAGTTTTTCCAGGCTATGGAAATCACTTCGTGTAAAGTGATCTCTTTTACCGTTCAGGCTCATCCAGTGGCTGTTCACCCATTGGCTGCCTGGTTTGTAGCTGTAGGCCAAATCATAAGCCGGTGCGAGAGACCATTTGTCTTTTTTCAGCATAAAAGCAACGTTTTTTGAGTGGTCGTCATGGTTTCTCGCAATGATGTTAAAGGTCATGCGCTTGAAAAGTTGCTCGGCGTCAAGAGCGGATAGTTTCAGCTGTCTGGCTATGCCAAATAATTCGGCGTAAGAAAATGAACCCGGTTTTTTATAGTCAACGTGGGCAAGGCCGTTAAGCGTTTGTACGTGTACCTTGCTGTTGTTAATTCGGTCAAATCGCTGGGTAATAAAGTGTCGTCGCTTGCCTTCATCGAGCAAGCGGCATGGCATCATATCGACACCGCATTTTTGGGCCATTAAATAATAAACAAACTCCATGGCACCATAACCTGATGGATCACCGAAGGTTTCTTGATGTTTGTTATGCTCACTCACGCCATCAAATTTCATCAGGTAATGAGTAAAACCGTTGGGTACGTTGGCTTGGCCAGAGCGTACCTGGGTAAAATCTTTGTTAAATGCCAGTACTGCTTTTGGTCTTGCTCCTCCTGCACTCATGCCTACAGATAACAAAGACATCATTGCTTCTCTGTCATCCTGGCCATTTTGTTTGAGTGCTACGGCAAAATCATTTCGTGAGTTGAGTATTTCCTGTGCAATTGCAACGAGCGATTGGATTTCTACCTGTTGTGACGCATTCAAACTTCGTAGCTGTGTCGCCGGTGCATATTCCAGTGCGCCCATGCCTCGCTTTCCTGTGTATTGAAGGCGTTGCAGTGGCGTAATTTCGTTCGGTGAATGGCCTTGTCCTGCAACCCATGCGTTGAGCACTGCGTTGCCAAAATCATCTGGCAATGAATCGGCAATTAATCCGGGCAGTCCTTTAAACGTATTGAAACCCAGCTCAGGAAAGCTATAAATGCGGCCCGATAATGGCATTTTGATTGGGGACAGTTCGACGCCATTTTTTACGAAGCCAGGGTCGTATTCAAATGAGCCGAACCCCTTTTCAGTGTTAAAACTCACTGCGCCAACCAGTTCGTCCTGGTAAGTTATTCTGATGGCTTCCATTACCATTCTGGCGTTTCCTCATTTTTATTGCTGCGTTGGCCAGAGGCTCTCTGCCTTTTTTTGCCTTGTAGTTTGGCCAGTTGCAGGGGAGATATTTCTTGCTGAGGGAGGAAGAGATCGATCTGTTCTGTGAGGTCCAGTGCCATTAATATCGCGATCATGGTATCGAGCTGCACTTTTCCTTTTTCTGCATTCAGAACCGTTTTGCGGGCTATGCCAGCAAGCGCTGCCACTTCGGATTGGGTGAGGTCCCGGTTGAGTCGGGCTTGCTTCAACCTGTCGCCGATCTCTTCTGCCAGTGCTGTAGCGGTCTCGACTTTCATTTTAAAGTCCCGTTTTGGTTACTTTAAACCTGGTTTATTTGCTTAATGTTCTTAATTTAGGACTTTACAAAAAACCTGTCAAATATATCTTTTAATGTGCTTGATTGGTTGCATTAACTGGGTTTTTATCACTTAAAGTATCTATTAAGGGACTTTATACTTTTCTTGCACTTTATTCGTACTTTGCTTGTATTCTGTTTGTAGTCTGTTTAACAAGGGCTGGATAACAGAAACCTGGCCGGGTGGCTGGTGAATATAGCTGCCATCAACACAAAGCGGTGCAGTTCAATATTTTCTATATCTCCGGCACGACCCGGGCAGATTCCAGCCAGCGGGATACTTCAGCGTATGGCACATGCTCCAGCTGGCCAAAACCGGGCAACTGTCGAGCACGCACCTTGGATAACCAGGGCACCTGGATACCGCATAAAAAACGCGTCAGTAATTCCAGCGATGCGGCCCGGCCAAACTGTTGCTGTATTTTCTGTTGTAACGGAGCGACCAGGGTTGCTGCATCCAGCGCAACCAATGACGCACCACTCCGGGTTGGTAGCCACTCTTTAAACTGCCCCCGGCAGACGGAGCAGATACCGCAGTCTTGCGGCATCTGTTCACCAAAGTAGGCGGCCAGCCGCCGCGATACGCAATCAGGCTGACGAAACAGGTTGAGCATATTGTGGATGCGGTTGATCTCGTTGGCCTGCTTCTGCAAAAAATGCTGATACAGGGATTCTGCCAGGCCAGGCTCGGCGAGTGCCTGTTCATTCACCCGGTACACATCCGTCATTTGTTTGCTTTCGAGCTGTAGCCAGCCTCTTTCCTGACAGAATTCCAGCGCGTTTAATGCCCGTACCCGGGTTGGTCTGTCTCCGTTGCTGGCCTGCGCCCCTAACGACTGTTCCAGAGCATCCAGATTGAGGGTGTACCAGCTGCGGCCTTTGTTGCTGGTATTCAGTACCGTGGCCAAAAACTGCTGGCGTTCGCCGTTGAAGTGGCTTAATAACGCTGTTTCGGTCTGTTCGAGCTTGTAACGATATTCGGCAAAATAGCTGTATTGCGATGTCAGTACGCCACGCATCTCAAGGTTGACCAGCAGGGTTTTCAGCGGCAGCAAGCGAATATTCGAGAGACTGGATAACGGCGTCATCAGTACCTCCCACTGTCCCCCTTCTAGCTGACCGGCGACCGACTGAATCACCTGTTGAATGCTGTGTAATTCCGGCCCATCGCCGTAAACGAAGTTTTCCAACACCGTCAGCCCGCTGTCATCGGCCAGCATAATACAGTCCGATGCCTTGCCGTCACGTCCGGCGCGGCCAATTTCCTGGCTGTAATTTTCTATCGATTTGGGCAGGTCGTAATGCATGACCTGACGGATATTGCTTTTGTCCACGCCCATGCCAAAGGCGATGGTTGCCACAATCACCGGTACTTGCCCCGACATAAACTGCTGCTGGATGCTGTCGCGCTGCTCATGGCTCAAACCGGCATGGTAAGCCCGCACCGGAAACGGCACTTGCCGGGCCAGCTGTTGAGCCACGTCTTCTGCGGTATGTTGCAGGGTGACGTAAATGATGGCCGCAAAATCCTGCTGTTTTTGTGCCGATTTACGCGCCAGATGCTGTAACCAGAGGGCGCATTGGGCCACCCGTTCGGAGGTGGCGGTTGGCTGCACTAACAGGCGTAAGTTGGGACGGTGAAAACCGGTTGTGACGACATCCTGTGCATCCAGGGCAAAATGCGTTTGCATGTCTTCGATCACTGCCTGGGTCGCTGTAGCGGTTAACAGCAGCACCTGTGGCACGTTAAATTCACGGCAATAAGCGGGTAATTTCAGATAGTCCGGGCGGAAGTTATGCCCCCACTCGGAGATGCAGTGTGCTTCGTCGACGACCAATAACGAAATCGGCACCTGGGCTATAAATTGGCGGAAGCGCTCGTTTTTCAGTCGCTCCACCGACACCATCAGGATTTTGATTGTGCCGCTGCGCACTCCGTTCATAACATCCTGGGCTTCATCGCGGCTCTGGGTTGAGTCGATGGTGGCCGCGGCGATACCTCGGGATTTCAGAAACTGCACCTGATCCTGCATCAGGGCCAGCAATGGTGAAATCACCAGGGTCAGGTGCGGCAAGATCAGGGCTGGTAGCTGATAACAGAGTGACTTGCCCGAGCCAGTCGGAAAAATCGCCGCACTGGAACGCCCGGCCAGAATCGCCTCGATCACTGGCTGCTGACCAGGACGTAGCGCATCAAAACCAAAATAGTGTTGTAGTGGCTGCTGCCAGGATGATGTCATAAACCTGCTCCCCGAATAGGCCAAACAGTGTAGCGGAAAGCATCAGCGGCATGACAAGGATATGGCAATGGCAAGAATAAAGATGGCAAGAATAAAGATTGCAAGGATAGAGGTGGCAAGGATAGAGGTGGCAAGGATAGAGGTGGCAAGGATAGAGGTGGCAAGGATAGAGGTGGCAAGGATAAAGACATCCGTTGCGAACAGCGGATATATTGGCAGTCACTGTTGGTGCCAGTAAATCAGCCGGGGCTGTGTCTTGCTGGCTGGTGTCCTGCTGTCACCGGGGCAGCCGAATCAGGCTGATTATTCAGCCTGTTCCTGCACCAGATACTGCTCGGTTTTAAGGTATTCCACCCCGTATTGCGCCATCAGCCGGGTCATGTCACCACTGTTGATCATTGCTGTCACCACGTCTTCCAGCGCATACCCCAGCGCCCGATGATCGTTTTTGACTGCCATACCCACTTCCCAATAACGACTCACCAGATTCGGCATTGGTATATCGGCCAGTTGGTAACGCTCGGCCTGACTGTCACCCAGCTGTTGCATGCCCCACTCCAGCTGCGACTTCATGCCCATAACGCCGGCAACCTCGCCTTCTTTCAAGGCAGCAATGGCGTCAGCGGTGGTCGTGAAGTGCACCACGTTATTACGGACTTTGCCGCGAAAGGCGCTGGTCAGGTAGAAATCCGGCAGTGAGTCTATTTCGACACCCACCTTGTCGTACATAAAGGTGGCCAGGTTTTCGATCGTTGCCAGTTGCTGGCGATCGATCAACAGCTCCCAGCGTTCCCGCTGATAAGGGGCAAAGAAATGCACCAGATCGTTGATGACTCGCCCATCCGGGTCGACCTTGAAGGCAAATTCACGGTCGTACGGTGCCCGTAGCATCACATCTGCGACGTCACGCCGTAACATGGGTTCGTCTTCGATCCGGGCCAGATAATGGCCTTTCCAGACATGGTTACGCAGGTCGTCATCCAAGTTTTCATCCGGGATCATCCAGTGCAGATGCAGCTTGACGCCCAGCCCTTTGGCCAGTGCCCGTGCAATCTCCACGTCAAACCCCATGGCCTTGCCGTCCACTTCCCAGGAGTACGGCGGGAAATCACGATATACCGCCACACTGAGTTCACCGCTCTCTTGCACATCTTCCAGAGAGCGGGCACTGGCATTGCTACTCGCTAACACCCATGCCAGCAGCAAAACCCGCCACCAGGCGGGTTTCAGCAGCATACCGGATGCTTTCGCCGTCAGGGAAAACAAGGGATTACTCGTCTGCAGGACGGGTTTCGAGCCATGCCCGGATGGCCCAGAGACCTTCCTGACTGAGGAAGTCGGCCATTTTCGGCATATACGGCACGCCATTACGTACCGCGCCGTTACGTACCCGATAAACGAACCATTCATCGCCATCAAGGCCTGGCTCCAGCATCCGCAGATCCGGTGCAATACCGCCGGAAATGGCATCAAGACCATGACAACGGGCACAGTTCTGAGCGTATGCCGATGCGCCAATTTCGATAGCGCGTGGATTACCACGGTATGGGTTTTCTTCGCGCCATTCGTCGCCAAGCTTCTCAAGACCACTGACGTCAATCGCCTGAGGTGTCACATCTCCGTGCGCCCAGACAGTACCCGACGCTGCCATAAAACCAGCTAATGCGATGCCATGAAGGACAGAACTGAATTTTTTCATTATGAGTACCCGTTTGTTATTTTCTTTGAGCTTATTCTAGGTACGAGTAAAAACGGGCCACAGAACACTTTGGTAGCCGATTTTCAGTACCTTGGTACTAGGAGGGTATTGCCAATAACGGCGGTCTTCAGGGGGAGGCGGCTGGCACTGGGTTGCCATTCATCATAAAATCAGAAGGGAAAGGTGCTGCAATCATCACCGGATAACCACCGGCACGACCCGGTAAAATCCAACCGTGGCCGCTATCTGGCGGCGTTATAACAGCCTCTGGGGTAAAACCGGGTTCCATTCCGGCAATAACGGCCGCGGCATGGCAACAGTACCCGCGCTGCATCACATAGTACGAGAGGCGTAAATGTTGGGTACTTAATGCCTATACCTGTCTCTTGTCGGGTTGCGTAATCTCGTTGAAATAACAGTCCCGCCGATAACAATCAGGCTTTATCCGGGCTTTATTACCATAACAACAATAATCATTTTGCAACGGCGGGATACTATGACAAACGCCCGATTTCATCAGGCTTATGCCTTTTGCCTCTCTCTTTGGTCAATCTGCTCAACCAGGTCAGTCTGTTCAACCGGCTTGACCTGCCTAACATCGGGGCAAAGGTCTGCCCCCACAGGATTACCAACCTTGCTGCTCAGTTGCTGGCTGCTGTCCGTCACCACGATGGTCAACGCCGCGACTCCGGCAGCCGACACCCAATCCATCCAGATTGGCTATCTTGAATTGCAGCACGAGACCCCACCGCTGCTTTCCAATGTTTTGCCCGACCCACAAGACAATGCCCTGCAAGGGGCGTTGTTGGGTATCAGCGATAACAACGCCGGTGGCCGCTTTCTTGGTCTCGCCTACTCTCTGGAGCAGGCCCGCAGCTATGATGAGGCTGAACTCCTGGCCGCACTCCATCGCTTTCAGCAACAGGGCATCCAGTTGTTGCTGGTGAACGCTCCGGCCCAGACCCTGACAACGATGGCCAACCAGTACCCCGAGCTGCTGTTTTTTAATGTGGGGAGTTACGACGATTCATTACGTCTCAACCAGTGTGTGGCCAATGTGCTGCACACTTTGCCCAGCCGCGCCATGCTCACCGATGCCATGGCCCAGTGGCTGATCAGGAAGAAACTGAAAAAATGGTTGCTGATCAGCGGCACTCGTCCGGAAGACAAGGATTACGCCAATGCTGTCCGGCGCTCAGCCAAACGTTTTGGGGGCAAAATCGTCGCCGCAAAAGACTGGACCTTTGATTCTGACCTGCGTCGGTCTGCCCAAACCGAGGTGCCACTATTTACCCAGACCAAAGAGTACGATGCGGTTGTGGTGGCCGATGAAGTTGGCGATTTTGGCGAATTCCTGCTTTATAACACCTGGTACCCGCGTCCTGTCACCGGAACCCAGGGGCTGAAGCCCGTGGGCTGGCATCGTGTTATTGAACAATGGGGAGCGGCACAGCTGCAAAGTCGCTTTGACCGGCAAGCCAGCCGCTGGATGACCGACAAGGATTATGCTGCCTGGGCTGCCATTCGTTCCATTGGCGAATCCCTGTCCCATCAGATTCCTTATTCCGCCACTGATATTCGTAGCCATTTGCTCAGTAGCCAGTTTGAACTGGCGGGCTTCAAGGGTCGCAAGCTGACCTACCGGCACTGGAATGGCCAGCTGCGACAACCGATTGCGCTGGTGCATCCACGGGCGCTGGTATCCCAGTCGCCGCAGGAAGGTTATCTGCACCCTTATACCGAACTCGACACCCTGGGTTTTGACCAGCCCGAGAGTCAGTGCCGACTGGTCGATCAAGCTGATTAAACCGGCCGCCACTATCTGCACCAGCCCAAATCCGAGGAGCCACAGGATGAATTCCCCTTTTAAACAGCTGTTAGTCTCTGCAGCACTGATCACCCCATTATTGCTGCCGGTCAGCGCCCAGGCGGCGCTGGCTTATGTTTCCAACGAGAAAGACAATTCGCTTTCCATTATTGATCTGAACAGTTTTGCCGTGGTCGACACCATCGAGGTCGGCCAGCGCCCCCGTGGTATCACCTTTAACCATGACTATTCGTTGCTGTATATCTGTGCCAGTGACGATGACACCGTGCAGGTGATGGACGTTGCCACACAACGTATCGTCGCCAGTCTGCCTTCCGGTGAAGACCCGGAGCAGTTTGCCCTTCACCCCGATGGCGACCGCTTGTATATCTCCAACGAAGACAGTGCTCTGGTAACTGTGGTGAACCCGTTAACCCATCTGGTCACCGGCCAGATTGATGTCGGTGTTGAGCCGGAGGGCATGGCCGTCAGCCCGGATGGCAAGTTGGTGGTCAATACCTCCGAAACCACCAGCATGCTGCACTGGATCGATACCAGTACCAACCAACTGATACACAATACCAAGGTCGACCAGCGCCCCCGTTATGTCCAGTTCAGCAAGGATGGCAACCGCCTCTGGGCCAGTGCCGAGATTGGTGGCACGGTATCGGTGATCGATGTTGCCAGTAAGGAAGAGCTCCACAAGATCCGCTTCAATATCCGCGGGATTCATCGCGACAAGGTGCAGCCCGTTGGCGTCAAGCTGACCTCTGACGGCCGTTATGCCTTTGTTGCCCTCGGCCCGGCCAATCATGTCGCGGTGGTGGATGCCAACACCTGGGAAGTGCTCGACTATTTGCTGGTCGGCCGCCGGGTCTGGCATATGGCACTGACGCCCGATGAAAAATTCCTGCTCACGACCAACGGTATCAGTGGCGATGTCTCGGTGATTGATATCGAACGGATGAAGGTCACCAAATCCATCAAGGTAGGACGCTACCCCTGGGGGCTGGCCATCAAGCCAGACTGAGTTATGACGCATTCATCACAGCCGTTAGTGGAAGTCGATCAGCTGGGGCACTGCTACCCTGGCAAACAAGCACTGAAGCAGGTGTCGTTCAATATTCAGGCCGGTCAGTTTCATGCTCTGCTCGGCCCCAACGGCGCGGGTAAAAGTACGCTGTTTGCGCTGATCAGCCGCTTGTTTCAGGTGCAACAGGGTGACATCCGGGTGAATGGCCACAGCTTGCGTCATGCCCCGGCTGCCCTGCTGGGTAATATTGGTATGGTGTTCCAGCAAAGTACTCTCGATCTCGATCTTAGCGTCGAACAGAATCTCGACTACCACGGCTGCCTGCACGGCCTGTCGACGCGCTTGCGCCAGCAGCGTATCGAGGAAGAGTTGGCCCGGGTGGAATTACTCGATGCCCGGCACAAAAAAGTCCGGGCGTTAAACGGCGGCCATCGTCGCCGGGTGGAAATCGCCCGAGCGCTCCTGCATCACCCCAGTTTGCTGTTACTGGACGAAGCCACGGTTGGCCTCGACCCGCACACCCGCGCCAGTCTCAATCGCCATGTCCGTTCGCTGTGTGAACAGCGGCAGGTCACCGTGCTGTGGGCCACCCATCTGATTGAAGAAATCTTGCCCATCGATCCCGTCACGCTGCTGCATCAGGGCAGTGTACTGGCCAGTACCTCGGCCCATGCCCTGTGCCAGCAAACCGGTACGACCTCCCTGGTGGAGGCTTTTGAGCAGCTGACTTCCCGCCCACCGCCAACGGATGGAGCCAACCTATGAGCCTGGCCAGTTACTGGTATGCCTTTAGTGGCATTCTCAAACGTGAAAGCTTGCGTTTTATCCATCAGCGCAGTCGCTTTTTCAGTTCATTGGTACGGCCATTGTTGTGGCTGGCGGTTTTTGCCGCCGGTTTTCGGGCGGCGCTAGGGATTTCCATTATCGAGCCTTACGACACCTACATCACGTATGAGGTGTATATCGTCCCCGGACTGGTGGCGATGATTTTGCTGTTTAATGCCATGCAAAGCTCGCTGTCGATGGTATATGACCGTGAAATGGGCAGTATGCGAGTGTTGTTGATGAGTCCGCTGCCCCGCTGGTATTTGCTACTCAGCAAGCTGGTTGCCAGCACTCTGGTCGCCATTCCACAGGTATATGCCTTTCTTGCAATTGCCTGGTTATTCGACGTTGAAGTGCCACAGGTTGGTCTGTTGTGGGTTGCTCCCGCGGTGATACTGACCGGTGTATTACTCGGGGCCATCGGGCTGTTTATATCCAGCTTTATCCGCCAGCTGGAGAATTTTGCCGGAGTGATGAATTTTGTTATTTTCCCGATGTTTTTTATGTCGTCGGCTTTATACCCGCTCTGGAAAATGCAGGAATCCAGTGAATGGCTTTATTGGCTGTGCCGCATGAATCCTTTCTCTTTTTGTGTCGAGCTGATTCGTCATGCGCTGTACGGTAAATTGAACGCTGACGCGCTGTTGGTGGTCAGTGGCTGCCTGGTGGTGTTTACCTTGCTGGCGGTGTTGACGTTTAACCCGGAACGCGGTCAGATCGGCAAACCCAACCAGCGCTGATCAATACAGACCAACATCTGTCAGTCAGTACCGGATTAATCATGCATCATGCCCTGTCATGCCTGTAACAGGGTCATACGGGTAATCTTGCGCCTCTTCGCGGCACAGCCTCTGTATGCCGTTACCTGCTGTTCTATCGGCCCTCGCATCCTTCTCTGTCACAACCGCTCTCACAACCGCTCTCACAACCGCTCTCACAACCGCTCTCACAACCGCTCTCACAACCGCTCTCACGACCTCTCTCACGAGACCCGCCAGCTTGTGCTCCAGCTGACTTGCTCCAGTCGGCTTGCAGGCCCGGTGATAATCTCCCTGTATCAAACCTGGTCCTGCTGTATCACTTCCTGCTGTATCGCTGCTCTGGCTCTGTCGGCTCTGTCACCCGACGCCCGGAGTCCAGTAGATACTGGTCGTGGCGATTCAGGTGAACACTGCGGGTAAGAATTGAATAACAGGCACCCAGACCGATAATCAGGCATTACGGTTATAAACAGCTCATAAAAACAACTGCCATATTATAAAACCAACACGGCACATGCTGACCATGACGATGGTGTATCACCTTGACCTGCTATTTCCGCTGAATAAATCAACGGCTCTTTAACCTGTCCAACGGGTCAGATAAGGGCACTTTTACTTTGGTCGTATTGGTTTCGTCAATCAACGGCAATGCTATTTGCTCCTACCATAAGCAGCCAGCTGGCCGGTCTTTACTGCATATTTTTCATAATTTACATATCCTTGCATTATTCTCACCTCTCAGATTAATGCACCTGAGTGCATATTACTGTTCCACTATTCTGGTTAAAAAATCGACGCAAGTGCAATGAAGCCATTATCCATCCCTGTTACTCACCATGTCGTTGGCGGTTTGTTGCCCCAAAACACTCACGACTTCATGTTTTTTAATACTGCTATCTTGGAACATTGGTGAACTCTGTGCTATACAGTAATCATCAGGAACACCTGAGAGTCTTGCATCTGCTCCTACAGCATAAAAAACCAACAAGGATTGCGTGTTATTGTTTATACACTGCGCATTTCTTTGTTTTTTTCTGTGTCTTTTTGCATGTGCAACATTTTTGGTTTTACCTGCCCATATTCACCATTAAACCATCAGAGGTTTGAATGACCGTATCCATTCTCGAAACTAATATCGATGAGCTGATTGAAGCCGAGCAAAAGAAACTTGCCGAATTAATTCAGGCCAAAGCCGATCAGCAAAAAAAATACGCTGCTCTGAATGACATCGCAGAAGCCTTTCAATCAGCATTAACGCAGCACGGTGTTTCCGAGAAAGAGTATTACCAGTACATTGCATCAGATCTGGAAAACTGGATTAAAAGCAATCCAGAAAGCGCTCTGTATGAATCACTGCAAAAACACTTCACCAAAGCGGCGTTAAAGGTACAGAAGACCTCCAGCCTGCCCCTGCCGAAGCTGAAAGTCGGCAAATACCGCAATCCGGCTACCCAGGAAGTTGTGGAGAAGATCAAACGCTCTCCCAAGCTGCTGGATCAATGGATTGAAGAATACGGGTTTGCTGTTGTAAGAACCTGGAAAGAGTAGTCATAACCATACACAGCCGGTAAACCTGCGGGTTGACAGGCTGTGTGTGTTTTACTCTCAACAATAGCAGCAGATGTTGTATCCTCTGCTGCTATTGTCTGTTTTAGTACTTGTCCGGTACTTGTCTGGTACTGGTTGTTGAGCCTGTTATGTTGTCTATGTTGTCTGTTGTTATTCCAGACGGTATTAAGCTTATGAGCTGTTGCCAATAACCTTAAATCACAGCACTTGAATCCCGACACTTAAATCTCAGCGATGGCATCCAGACTTTCTGGCAAGATCTGCCCACCATCCACAACAATTTGCTGGCCGGTGATATACGATGCTTCATCCGAGGCAAAAAACAATGCGGCATTACCAATATCTTCAACCGCGCCCAGGCGTTTAAGCGGAATGGATGATGCCATACTGTTCAAATACTCTTCTCCCAGATCCGCCAATCCTTCCGTCATAATATTGCCCGGCATAACGGCATTCATCGTCGTGTTGTAACGCGCCAGTTCCATCGCTGCGGTTTTCAGAAAACCCAATTGACCCGCTTTTGATGCACCATAATGTGACCAGCCAGGATAACCGGTTATTGGGCCAGTAATGGATGACGTCACAATAACCCGACCTTTCCCCGCTGCTTCAAAGGATGGAATACAGGCTTTTACGCACAGGAATGTACTTTTAAGGTTGGTGTCCATTACCTTGTCCCAATCGTCTGGCTCCAGATCGATCAGTTTGGTCTGTGGGAATATACCGGCATTGGCACACAATATATCAATCTTGCCAAATATATCCGTGGTGGCTGCCACCATTTCCTGTACCGATTTCCAATCGGCTACATCACACTGGCAGAAGGCAGCGATTCCGCCTTCTGCCTCGATTTCAGCAACCGTCCGCTGGGCTTCCTCCTCGCCCCGCGCAGCAATCATTACCCTGGCCCCCTGACGGGCAAAAATCTGCGCAATACCCTTGCCGATACCTTTGGAGCCACCGGTCACGATCACGACTTTGTCTTTGATGGAACTGAACATGATTTTCCCTCGATTTACAGTGAGTTGATACAGCACATCATCTCGGTATACTTTTGCTCTTGCAACATTTTAATTTGCAAGATAAAGATTTTGTCGATCTAATAACCCGACACCTTGGACATTTCCCGTATCAGAGAGCACACCATGACAGGTATTTACGACGATCAGTTTGTTAATCGGCTACAACAGGGCGTACTACAACTGGCGCCGCGCTGGGGTGCCGGAGCAGAGGCCAGCGTGCGCCTGCTCACCTTGTCGGAAAACGCTACCTTTCTGCTGGAGCAACCAGGCAAAGAGCCGTTGGTGATTCGGGTACACCGCCCGGACTATCACTCCCGCGCTGAAATTGCCTCCGAACTGAACTGGATTCAAACCCTGAGAGATAATCAGGTCGTCACGACACCAGCCCTGATACCACTGGATGACGGCTCTTTTATCGCCAGCTTTGATGATCAGGGCCAGACCCGTTACGTCGTTGCCTTTGCCTTTATGCCAGGCACAGAGCCAGATGCCGATGCCAACCTGATTCCCGGTTTTGAACTGTTGGGAGCCACCTCTGCCCGTCTGCACCAGCAAGCCAGTGCCTGGACATTACCACCTGCATTCCAGCGCAAAACCTGGAATTTCGACAGTGCCTTTGGGGCACAACCGCTCTGGGGAGACTGGCGCGCCGCGCCGGGCTTGACGCCTGCAGGTCAAGATACGCTGGAGCGGCTGTGTCAGCGCTTGCAACAACGGCTGGCCAACTATGGAGAAACACCCGACCGCTTCGGGCTGGTACATGCCGATTTGCGGCTGGCCAATCTGCTGGTTAATGACAAGCAGCTGGCGGTTATTGACTTTGATGACTGCGGCTTCAGCTGGTTTATGTACGACTTTGCTGCTGCCATCTCGTTTTATGAAACCTCACCACTGGTACCGGAGCTGCAACAAGCCTGGCTGCGCGGCTACTGTTCCGTACAGCCGTTAGCCGATGAACATATCCAGATGATTCCGGATTTTATTCTGTTTCGTCGTTTGTTACTGACGGCCTGGATCGCCAGCCACCCGGAAACCGAGACCGCTGCCGCTGCCGGACACGAAACCTATACCCAGGGTACCGTCGAACTGGCACAGCAATGGCTGAACCAACAGGAGACCAACCAATGAGCCAGACGGATTCTGCGGTACGCCCGATTCTCGATATGAATGCCTTTGACAGCAGCCAGGCGTCTGCCAACCCCGGTGTTAATCGGCGTTTGAACAATCTGGGAGCGGCTTCGGTACTGTTTTACCGCCAGCCGATTGAAATGGTCTCGGCCCAGGGGTGCTGGATGACGGCCGCTGATGGCCGCCGTTATCTTGATTTTTACAACAATGTGCCCAGTGTCGGCCATAGCCACCCTGCGGTGCTTGAGGCGGTCACCCAACAGCTTTCACGGCTGAATACCAACACCCGCTATCTGGTCGCCGCGGTGGATGATTACCTCGATGCCCTCAAGGCCAGGCTGCCCGGTGATTTATCCAATGTTGTCATGACTTGCTCGGGCAGCGAGGCCAATGACCTCGCCATGCGTGTTGCCCGCAAGGTCAGCGGCGGCAGTGGTTTTATCGTGACCGAAGCGGCTTATCACGGCAATACGGCTCTGGTAACGGAAGTATCCCCGTCGGCTTTTCGCCATGCATCGCTACCCGACCATGTCATAGCGATTGCTCCGCCTTCAACACAAGCATACGGCGACGACATTGCCACCGGTTTTGCCAACGCCGTACGTGATGCAATCCGGACTCTGACACAGCGTGGACATCCACCGGCGGCGTTGCTGGTTGATTCAATCTTTTCTTCGGATGGTGTGTTTGCCCAACCTGCCGGTTTTTTACAAGCCGCCGTTGAGGTTATCCACCAGGCCGGGGGCTTGTATATTGCCGATGAAGTGCAGCCGGGTTTTGGCCGCCTTGGTGCTGCCTTCTGGGGCTTTGATTACCATGGCGTCCAGCCAGATCTGGTTACCATGGGCAAACCGATGGGCAATGGCTTTCCGATGGCGGCCATGGCGACTCGACCGGATTATCTGGCAGCTTTCTGTGAGGACACCGGTTACTTCAACACTTTTGGTGGCAACCCGGTAGCGGCGGCGGCGGGACTGGCGGTATTAAATGTGCTGGATCAGGAGGGGCTGCAACATAATGCCCTGGATACCGGACACTGGTTGCAGCAGCAGTTAACCCAGCTGGCCAACGGGCACGACCGTATAACGGATGTTCGCGGCAGTGGTTTGTTTATTGGTGTGGATATTGGCAGCGTCGATCATCCCGGCCAGCCGGACCCGACGCACACCGTCCAGATCATTAACCGGATGCGTGATGCCGGTGTACTGATTGGTGCCGCCGGTAAACATGCCTCGACCCTGAAAGTGCGCCCACCCTTGTGCCTGACACGCCCGGAAGCGCAGCAATTTGTCGATGCCCTGGCACTGGCTCTCAGTACCGACTGACAGCGGGCAACCGGCTACGAGCGCCGGACTGGTTTGGCCAGCTGGATATCAACACCACCGCTGGCCAATGCCTGGTCAAGCGGGCCTTGCGGGGCGATATCCGTCACCAGTACGTCAATATCGGCCCACTGTGAAAAACGCGCCGTGGCCATACGGTCAAATTTGGAGTGATCTGCCACAATCATATGGCGGCTGCTCTGCCGCAACATACCGGCATACACTTCGGCAGCATCCATCAGGGCATCGGTTGGCCCTGCCGGAGAAATGCCACTGGCCCCGAGAATGGCCCAGTCGACATTATAATCGAGCAGGAATCTCAACGTCTGGGCACCGTGAACGGCCCCTTCTCCGGCATGATAAACCCCCGGCGCCAATATCACTTCAATGGTCGGATTCAGTGACAAGGCGGTCGCAACGCCAAATGAGTGGGTGATCACGGTGATATTGTTCATCTCAAATGCGATCCGTTTGGCTACCTGTACCGTGGTAGCCCCCGACCCCATCATCAGCACGCTGGCACCTTTTAATAACGGCGCGGCGGCCTTGCCAATAACAGCGCGCTCCTCAACGTTGGCCTTGTGTCGCTCCGACAATGCGGGTTCAGCCGGCTGGCGCAGCAAGGCACCGCCATAGGTACGGCTGATCAGCTGTTGCGCTGCCAGTTCTTCCAGGTCGCGCCGGATCGTTTCGGTGGTTACTCCCAGAGCGCCGGATAACTCACTGACCCGCATTGACGGGTTGATCGTCAGCTGGTCAATAATGGCCTTGTGGCGGGTGGTTTTCTTGCGCGACATATGGCGTTCCGTGGTTCAGGCGATCAAAAGTTGATTAACAAACAGCATCAACAAACAATAACTATCAACAAACAATAACGGCCAACCTCTGGAGGCCGCCACTGCGATCAGAGCGACCTCACAGCATACAACCCAAGCAGCGTTTGCTGATGAGCCGTGATTATTTCATTTCAAAGCCTTTGGAGAACAAAAAATCTTTCATATGGGGCCGTAGTTTCTGGCTGAACATCGGCCGTAATTGCTCCGACCAGTTGGTGATTTTCTTATTACCGGTGCGCTGCTGATAATAGGCTTCCATCGCCGCATCAAATTCAGCTATCTGGGCTTCATCCTGGCTGTCATCGTAATAATCCTGCTTCAGGATACTCGCCAGTGGTAAACGGGGTTTGACTTCCGGATTCTGGGCCGGATACCCCAAACACACACCAAACACCGGGTAGACATGCGCCGGCAATTTCAATAGCTCGCTCACTTCGGCCGGGTTATTACGCAAACCACCGATATAACAGATACCCAATCCTTCAGACTCAGCCGCTACCACCAGATTCTGGGCAATCAATGCTGCATCCGTTGTGGCAACCAGTAACTGTTCTGTCATACCGGTGACGACTTCGGCCCCGGCTCGCTCTGCCGCTCCGAACGCCCGTTTCATATCGGCGCAAAACACCAGAAACTCAGCACAGCTGGCCACATAGGGCTGGCCACCCGATAACGTCACCAGCTGCTCACGATTGGCGCGATCCACTACCCGCACAATGGCATAGGCCTGTACGTGATTGGAGGTCGCGGCGGCCTGGCCTGCTTCGACCAGCGTCTGCAATAATTCATCACTGATGGGCTGATCGGTAAATTTACGAATGGAACGATGGGACTTGAGTAAATCGATAACCGCGTTCATACAACCTCGTGTCGTGTATTGAATACAAAAAATGGACAAGACCAGTACGCAGTTGAACAAATAACGCCATCATTTGCCAATACTGTTGATATCACTTGCCATCATCAAAATAGCGAGACAGTAGCCAGGCGTCCAGCCAGAAGCCGCAATATGCGGCCCTCTGCGCTGTTTGTTAGCGACCGCTGACTACTGACCTTGCGAGTGCTGCAGAATGGCCGCAACAATCTGGTCCATGCTACTGGCGTCAATATCCGGGCGACGATAAAACGGATGATAAGGAATGCCGGAGCGGTCGATATAGGCGGCTTGCATACCTGCCGACAAGGCTCCATGGGTGTCCCAGTCGTGGGTAGCGACCAGTCGCAAGGACGCGATGGGTTCGGCCAGTTTTTGCGCTGCAAAGTGATATACCGCCGGGTCCGGTTTGAAACTGCCCGTTTCTTCTACCGATATAATCTCATCAAAACAGCTTTCCAGACCGGCGTTTTTTATCTGATTGGCTATCAGGGTTAATGAAGAATTGGAAAAGGCCACGGTGCGAAAACCATGGCTCCGCAGTGTTGCCAGTGCCGGTTTTATATCCGCATGAGGACGCAGGCTGGCGAAACCGGCCAATAGTTTGGCCCGCAGGTCATCGGTCAGGGTAATGCCATAACGCACAGCCACAGAGTCCAGCATCGCGGCGGATAATTCAGCAAAGTTGGTGCTGACTTTGGTGGCGATACACACGTTTGAGGAGTGCAGCAGTAACGAAAACCATAACGGCAAGGCACTCTCGTGGCCAAAGACCTCGGTAAAGCCGGGTTTCAGGGCACTCAGGTCCAATACGGTTTCGTTAATATCAAACAGGATGGTTTTGTTATTCATATTTTCTCACTGGTTATACCACGCTCCAGGCGCAGGAGATGGCCAGGTTTGAGGCGACTGTTTGTCCATCAGATACAGATTATCCGCGGATTCAGACAACCATACCTGGCTGCCTGAATCACTTATCAGCGTCGACTTTTTATGTTATGCCCTTATGCACCGGTATTGTTAACCGTACTTTCGTCTCCGGATAACTTATCCCCGGACACAACCCTGGCTGACTCATTATCCGTACGATCACCATACTGGATACGACTGACCTCCGCCAAATCCAGTAATTCCCGCAGAGCCACGGTCAACATGGCAAATTCCACCACATCAGCGCTTTGTAATTCCGCCAGCATACCTTGCCAGCGACCAAACATCAGAGCCTGCTCACCTTGCCAACGTTGTAACGCCTCCATCAGGGTTTCGTCAGCGGTTTTACTGGCCAGAATGGCAATCGTCAGTGAGCGCTGTTGCCAGTCCAGATCATCGCGCAGGCTTTCTCTGGCCAGAGCTTCCCAATGGCTGTTGGTCGGCAGGGTGTTGATTTGTTGCCCGACCCAGTTGAGTGACAAGTGTTCACCAATATCGAAGTACGCCGCCGCCACTTCCGCAAAGGTGCGGTCGGTTTCGGTGGCGGCTTCAATAATGCCGAGGGCTGAGTACAGATTGATGGCACCTACCGTGTAGCTGGCCAGACTCTGGGGGACACCCCGGTCAACCCGGGCCTGATAGCTGCGTTGCCAGCGCTCCAGGGATGAACCCCGCAATATATCTCCCAGATTGTCAGCAATATCTTCTACCGCTGGCCCAAAAGCGGCCACTTCGTTGGCAATATCAATGGTCGAGCGACGATTTCGCAAGAACCAGCGGGTCGCACGACGTACCAGCCGCATTAATTCCGCCATCATGTCTTCCTGGATATCAGTACCGATTTGATAATCCAGTTCGTTGATCTGCAACCAGTGTTTTTCCAGCGCAAAAATATCCCGGGCGGCAACGTAAGCACGGGCAATATCGGCAATGCTGGCACCGGTAGATTTATGCAGCCGGTGCATAAAGGTGATACCCATATAGTTGACCATATCGTTGGCCAGCTGGGTGGCGATGATTTCCTGGTGCAGGCGATGTCGTCCTAACTGCTCGCCAAAACGTTTGTCCAGCGCCTGTGGAAACGCCGTGGTCAGAATCTCGGCCACATAAGGGTCGGCGTAAATGTCCGGGCAGTTCAGCTGTTCTTTCAGATCGGCCTTGGTATAGGAAATCAGTACCGACAACTCGGGCAAGGTCAGGCCAGAGCCGGAGTTCTTGCGCTCGTTAAGCTGGTCGTCATCGGGCAAAAATTCCAGCGCCCGGTTGAGTTTGCCCTGGCTTTCGTAGGCTTTCATCAGACGGCTGTATTCGTCCAGCCGGGTCATGCAGTCCTTGTAGGCCAGCGAAATAGCCTGGGTCTGACGGTAATTGTTCGCCAGCACCAGCTCGGCGACATCGTCGGTCAACTCCATAAAAATGGCATTACGCTGCTTGCGGGTGAGGTCGCCGTTATCGAGCACCTCGTTCAGCATGATCTTGATATTCACTTCGTGGTCGGAGCAGTCCACTCCACCAGCGTTATCGATAAAGTCGGTATAGCTGGCTCCCCCCTGTTCGGCAAATTCAATCCTCCCCAGTTGGGTTACTCCCAGGTTGCCCCCTTCCCCAATGACCTTGGCGCGTACTTCTTTGCCGTCGATACGCAGGCTGTCATTGGCCTTGTCGCCGACTTCGGAATGGCGTTCGCTACTGGCTTTGATATAGGTACCAATGCCACCATTCCACAGCAGATCCACCGGAGCCTTGAGCAAGACCCGAATCAAATCATTGGGCGCCATACGATCCTGGGTAATGCCAAAGCGCTGTTTCATCGGCAAGGATATGGCAATACTTTTGGCGGAACGCAAAAAGACACCGCCGCCTTTTGAAATCAGCTGGCTGTTGTAGTCCGCCCAGGAAGATCGTGGTAATTCAAACAGACGCTTGCGTTCTGCAAAGCTGGCTTTCGCATCCGGCGTCGGGTCGATAAAAACATGCATATGGTTAAACGCCGCCACCAGGCAAATATGCTCCGATTGCAACATACCGTTGCCAAATACATCCCCGGCCATATCCCCAATACCAACGACCGTCACATCCTGCTCTTGCACGTTATGGCCACGTTCGCGAAAATGCCGCTGTACTGACACCCAGGCACCCCGGGCGGTGATGCCCATTTTCTTGTGGTCATAACCAATCGAGCCACCAGAGGCAAAGGCATCTCCCATCCAGAAGCCGCGACTGACGGCGATCTCGTTGGCGATATCCGAAAATGTTGCGGTCCCCTTGTCGGCCGCCACCACCAGGTAAGGGTCATTACCATCGTGGCACACAACCCCTTCCGGTGAGCAGGGTTGACCCTCAACCAGGTTGTCGGTGACATCCAGCAGTGCACTGACAAAAATCTTGTAACAGCGGATACCTTCTGCCATAACGGCGTCACGGCCACCGTCCTTGGGCAGCTGCTTGGCAACAAAACCCCCTTTGGCTCCGACCGGTACAATCACGGCATTCTTGACCTGTTGCGCCTTGACCAGTCCCAGCACTTCGGTACGGAAATCATCAATACGATCAGACCAGCGCAAGCCGCCACGAGCCACTTTGCCGCCACGCAGGTGCACCCCTTCTACCACGGGTGAGTAAACAAAAATCTCGAACATCGGCTTCGGCAACGGCATATCACCGATCAAGTCCGGGTTCATTTTCAGGGCGATATAGGGCTTGGTCTGGCCGTCGTCATCCAGTTGGAAAAAGTTGGTGCGCAAGGTGGCCTTGATCAGCTCACAGTAACGACGAATGGTGCGATCTTCATTAAGCTGGCGCACGTCATCCAGACTGTCGAGTATTTGCTGTTCAATTCTGCCGGTATCGGTCTCCCGCTGTTCGGCACCGTCCTGATCCAGACCAAAACGGCTATGAAACAGTTTCACCAACAAGGTGCTGAGCGGGATATAACGACACAGGGTTTCGGCAATATAGGATTCCGATATGCCAAAACGAATCTGCTTCATATAACGGGCGTAGGCCCGCAACAAGGCAATATCTTTCCAGTCCATCTGGGCACCCAATACCAGCCGGTTAAAGGCGTCGTTCTCGGAGCGACCTTCCCAGGTAGCACGGAACGAATCCTGAAACAGGTTTTTGACATCGGTAATACTGATGCTGTCGGCCAGGGTATATTGCAGCAAAAAGTTGTGAATCCAGACGACTTCGCCATTCTGGCAAACTATCTCGTACGGGTGTTCACCCAGTACCCGCAACCCCAGGTTTTCCAGTACCGGAATCACATCCGACAGCGGCAGAATCGAACCACGATGAAACAGTTTGAAACGCAAGTGGTCGCCATTTTCTTCCAGCTGACGGTAAAAACTCATCGACAGCTGGCCAGGCTGCTGTTTCAGCAAGGATTCCATATGCTGGATATCGGCCACCGCCGTACGGGCGCCAAAACTTTCCCGATAACCGGCCGGGAAGGCGGTGCGGTAGGTGTGATACTGGCGATTGCCCAGCTCTTCTCCCACCTGTTCAATCAGCGCATCGTGCAAATCATCCGGCCACGAGCGCACCACCTGACGGATTTTGCGTGATACCCGGGCATCGTCAAAGCTGTTGTCGCGCTCCGGGTCAAGCCGCAAGGTGTACTGCGCCCGCGCCAGTACCGACTCAGAAAAATAGGTTGTTGATTCAATATCTTGCGGCTCGAATTCGGCCTGCAACACCCCTTCGATCCGTTGCCGCAGTTCGGTGTTGTAAATGTCCCGCGGCACATACACCAGGCAGGAAACAAACTTGCTGTAGGTGTCACGACGCAAGTAAACCCGGGTCTGGCGCCGTTCCTGGATATTCAGAATACTGATGGCGGTCTTGTACAGCTGTTCCGCCGATGACTGGAACAACTCATCACGAGGGTACACTTCCAGAATACGATCCAGCTCTTTGCCGCTGTGACTGCCGGCGTCAAATCCCGCCTGCGCCCGTACTTGTGCCAACTTGTTACGAACGATAGGGATATTGTTCGGGCTTTCGATATACACCATGGAGGTATACAGCCCCATAAAACGCACGCCGCCAATGACCTCACCATCGTCGTTATAACGTTTAACCACCACATAATCAGGGTATACCGGACGATGAACACGACTGCGAACGCCGGATTTCATAAAACTGACCGGGCAACGGCCGGTAATAAATTCCTGAATTTCGTCCGACAGGTCGTGCAGCTTCAGCCGCGTCCGGTCGGTCTTGTTGCGAAACAGGAAAGAGCCCAACCCCTGTTCACTGTCGCGCACCACAAAGCGGTCGTCGCCTTTCTGTTCAAAATGGAATTCATCCGAAGCCAGAAAGGTAAAGTGGCCTTTTTCCAGCCATTGCAGAAAGGCCAGCCCCTCTTCGGCACCCTCCACCTGAACACTGGCCAGGTGGTCGCTCACGACGTGAAGCCGCTGGGTAATGGCAGCAAAGCTGTCGACGCAACAGCGAACTTCTTCCAGCACCGAATGCAGCGATTCGGTCAGGTGTTGCAGCACGGCCTTGTCGGAGTGATGGTCAAACTCAATATAAATAATGGCTTCAGCTACCTTGCCCTGACCCGGCTGGCTCCAGTCGGATTCGGTATTCAGATGGCCATCGTGATCCCGCGTGGCATGCAGCACACAGTACTGGATGGTATGCAGCGACATCTGATGGGCGTTCAATTGCATCCGCACGGAATCCACCAGAAACGGCATGTCCTGACACACCACTTCCACCACAGTGTGTAACGACTGCCAGCCGTGATTCTCATGATCCGGGTTAAATACCCGTACCTTGACTTCATTGGCTTGCCGCTGCTGAATAAAATGCCAACTCGACAGGGTCGCCCCGTACACATCGGCAATCGGACGCACAAGCCATTCGTCGACCGGTGCGTTAGCGTAATAAATATCGGCAAAACGGCTTAATACCGCGGCCTGGGTGGGTGTATTGCGGTCCATAATCGTGTTGTGCAAGGCAGTCAGCATGGGAACTATCCAATTCGGTCGTCATGTTTGTTTCAGAGTAACATTGCTGACAATTAGTTGCGTGATATCCGTGCTACTAACCATCCGATCGCCGCAGTGATTCTTGCACTGCGCTTGAACTTACTGCATCTGCCCCCATCTGAGCGACAGCGTCATCGACTCTCGCCAGTCATCCATGGCCGCTCTGATTGCTTTGAATCGTAATATGACAGGAATATTCCATGACCCAGCAAGAAGGATTTCAACGTCTTCGTACCACTTTGCAGCGCCAGATTATTGGCCAGCCTCATCTGGTTGACCGTTTGCTGATTGCTCTGCTCAGTGATGGACATCTGTTAGTGGAAGGTGCTCCGGGGCTGGCCAAAACCAAGGCCATCAATGCCCTGGCGCAAAACATGGAAGGCGATTTCAAACGTATCCAGTTCACTCCGGACTTGTTGCCCGGTGATATTACCGGCACCGAAATTTACCGCCCCGAGCACCATAATTTTGAGTTTCAGCCCGGGCCGATTTTCCATAACCTGATTCTGGCCGACGAAATCAACCGCGCACCAGCCAAGGTGCAAAGCGCCTTGCTCGAAGCCATGGCCGAACGGCAAGTAACCGTTGCCGGTGTCACCCGGCCGTTACCGGCGCTGTTTTTGGTAATGGCCACCCAGAACCCGATTGAGCAAGAGGGCACCTACCCACTGCCCGAAGCCCAGCTCGACCGTTTTATCATGCATGTCCGGATCGATTACCCGGATGCCGACGCCGAGCTGAAAATCCTGCGGCTGGCCCGCGGCGAAGCCATGGATAACCCAACCGACGCTCTGCCAGCCTTGAGCCAGCAAGATATTCTCAGCGCCCGCCAGGCAGTGTTGTCGTTACATATGAGCGAAGCCGTTGAGCAATATATTGTGCAACTGGTGATGGCCAGCCGGAACCCCGACCGTTACAACGCCGAGCTGGCCAACTGGATTGAGTACGGCGCCAGTCCCCGTGGCACCATCGCTCTTGAACGCTGCGCCCGCAGTCACGCCTGGTTACAGGGCCGCGATTACGTCAGCCCGGATGATGTCCAGGCAGTCGCCCACGATGTTCTGCATCATCGCCTGATACTGAGCTTTGAAGCTGAAGCCAGCGGCAAAACGACCGATCAGGTGATCGATACGCTGCTGTCCCTGGTTCCCGTGCTCTGACAGGCAGACTCTCATGCGCTATTCCAACGACCCGACCCTGAGCCTGTTTCATCACGGCAGTCAGCTCAACCCTGCCCAGCTGATTCGTCTCAGCCAGCTGGCTCGCCATATCCCGTTAAAAAAACAGCAACGGATACTCAGCAGTCGGGCAGGTAATCATGTATCACGGGTTAAAGGACGTGGCCTCGACTACGCCGAAAACCGCCAGTATCTGCCCGGTGATGATATTCGGGCGATGGACTGGCGCGTCACGGCCCGGACGGGTAGCCCACATATCAAGGTCTATCAGGAAGAAAAAGAACGGCCGGTCCTGCTGGTCACCGACTTGCGTGCCAGCATGAATTTTGGCAGTCGCCGCACGCTGAAACAGTTGTTAGCTGCCGATCTGACGGCCCTGCTGGGCTGGGCTGCCATTGCAGAAGGCAGTCGCCTTGGTGCCCTGCTGTTTAATGATAACGACGAACTCGATCTGCGGCCCAAGCCAGGTCGGCGTCAGCAACTGCACATTATCAACAGTCTGGCGACCCTGTACGACACCCGGCCACCGGGCAGTCATGTTCCAGCTTCAGCCCCGGCGTCACCCCAGCAACGAATCACCGATATGTGCCTGCATTTACGCCGTATCGCCAAGCCCGGCAGCAGTATCTACTTTATCAGTGACTGGCACGGCATGAATGCCGATGCCGAAGCACAGCTGTTCACCCTCAGTCGCCATTGCGACCTGACGGCGATCCAGATTTATGATCCACTCGAAGCCCGTTTGCCAGCCAGCGGCTGGCTGACGCTGACCAATGGCCAGCGCCGTGACCTGATTAACAGCTCCTCACAACGCCAGCAGCACAGCCACCAGCAACGCTTTGAGCAGCAGCAACAGCAATTGCAGCAACATATGCTGCGGCTGCAGATGCCCTTGTTGACCCTGTCAACCGCCGACGAGCCGTTACCGAGCCTGCTGGCCGGATTGGGTTTAACCAGGGTCACAGGAGGTTAACCATGGCAACCAGCCCTACCCCACCAGCCGCAACCAATCCACTGGCCAGTCCGGCGCCCTCACTGCCACTGGCCGATATTCACTTGCCCGATCCAGTGTCAAGCTGGCCCGCACCGGGATGGTGGCTGCTGGGACTGGTTGTACTGGTCGCCGTCGCGGTGGCTTGCTACGTCGGCTACCAGCAATTATGGCGACCGTACCGGCAGCGGCAAAAACAGCGGGCCATCCAGCAAGCTTTGCAGGCCCGGCTGCAACAGGCCAGAGCCGACTGGCACCAGCATCAACAGGCCGGGCGTTATATTACCGACCTGCAAACCACACTGAAACTCTGGTGTCGGCATTACGCCCCAGAGGCAATGACGTTACATGGCGCGGCCTGGCTCACTTTTTTACAAGGTCGCCAGGCGGAATCTCTTTTCGACAGCAGCGACAGCCACTTGCTACAGCACGGGCATTACGCGCCGCTCACTGATATTCGTGACGAACAACTGGACACCTTATTCCAGCACCTGACTCACTGGCTGGCCAACGCTACAGCCCCGGAAGCAGCCCCAGAAACAGCGCCGCAAACGATTCAGGAAACGACCGCCACGACCACTACCACTCGTCCCATCCCCCGGCAACAGGAGTCACGCGGATGAACTGGTTTTCACTTGATGCCCTGGCTTCACTGGAATGGTACTGGCCCTGGGCCTTTGTACTGTTGCCGCTGCCATTACTGATCCGCTTCCTGCTCCCGGCCATCAAGCCGGAACAGGCTGCCCTGCGCGTCAGCCAGCTGGATGACTGGACTGGCCAACACAGCAACGATCAACAGCGCCACACCAGTGACTGGCTGGTTCTGGCGAGTATCAGTCTGATCTGGTGTTTGCTGGTAACGGCCCTGGCGCGACCTTATCAACTGGGTGATGCTGTTGCCCTGCCCACCAGCGGTCGAGACCTGTTATTGGCCGTCGATATTTCCGGCAGCATGCAACGTGAAGACATGGTGATTAATGGTCAGCAGGTTGATCGCCTGAGCGCCGTTAAAAACGTCGTGGAGCAGTTTATCGATCAGCGTCAGGGCGACCGGCTGGGTCTGATTCTGTTTGGTTCCAACGCCTACATCCAGACGCCACTGACCTTTGACCGCCAGACCGTACGCCAGTATCTGTTGGAAGCCCAGATTGGCCTCGCCGGTGAGCAAACCGCGATTGGTGATGCCATTGGTCTTGGCATCAAACGCCTGCTCAGTCATCCCGCCGACAGCCGGGTAATGGTGTTGCTGACCGATGGGGCCAATACCGCCGGCGAAATCGAACCATTACGTGCCGCTGCCCTGGCCGCTGACAACCAGGTACGGATCTACACCATTGCCCTGGGGGCCGACTCCATGGTGGTACCCGGCCTGTTTGGTAATCGTCGGGTCAACCCGTCCCGCGATCTGGATGAGCCCACTCTGACCGAGATCGCCCGACAAACCGGCGGGACCTTCTTTCGTGCCCGTAATATCGACGAGCTGAACCAGATTTACGGGCTGATCGACCAACTGGAACCAACCGAAAAAGACCCGGAAATATTCCGGCCACAACGCAGCCTGTACGACCAGCCGCTAGGACTGGCGCTGGTGTTATCGCTGTTACTGGCGCTGGCACGCAGCGTTGATTTTATCGCGCTGCAGCAGCGGCTGCGCCATGCCGGTTCACGAGGTAAATAGCCGTTGTGATGGATTCTAACCTGATGACCAGTTTTCATTTTCTGCGCCCTGAATGGCTTTGGTTGCTGCTACCAGCAGCCCTGTTACTGTGGCAAAACCATCGCCGCCAACTGCAATCCGGCCAGTGGCAAACCCTGATGGACCCACAGCTGCTGGACTATATGGTGGAGCAGCAACCGGCCCAGGGACGCCGCCCCGGACTGATCTGGCTGGCACTGGGATGGTTACTGGCCACTCTGGCCATGGCCGGGCCAAGCTGGGAGAAACTGCCCCAGCCCGTATACAAGAACCAACACATACTGGTGATTCTGCTGGATATGTCGTATTCCATGGCCGCCCAGGATATCAAGCCGTCACGGGCTGAACGGGCGTTGCAGAAAATCACCGATATTCTCAACAGCCGCCGGGACGGACAAACCGCCCTGATCACCTACGCCGGTGACGCCCATACCGTCACCCCGGTCACCAACGACAGCGGCACCATTGCCAACCTGCTTCCAGCGCTGTCACCTTTTATCATGCCCAGCCCGGGCAGCCGCCCGGACCGCGCCATCGAGCTGGCACAACAACTGGTGCAAGACAGTGGTTACCAGCGGGCCGACCTGCTGCTGATTACCGACGGTATCCAGCCCAGAGACGTTGACCGCATCCAGCAGGTGCTGGATCAAAGGCATTTCCACCTTGGGGTGATCAGCCTTGGCAGCCCTCAAGGGGCACCGATTCCCCTGCCCTCCGGCGGCTTTTTACAAGACAGCAACGGCAGTATTGTATTGCCGGGTCTGGATACCCGACCACTGGATGCATTACAGCAACAGCTGGGTATTCCCTGGCACGCCATCAGCTTGCTTGACGACGACTGGCAAGCCGTTACACCAGCAGCGGCAACCCCGGATTCCCATACCAAGCCTGAAGCGAAACACTCAGACCAGAACAACAGTCTGAACCACAGTCAGAGTCAGCCATCCTTCGACCGCTGGCTGGATGAGGGCTTTTGGTTGCTACTGATCATATTGCCTCTGGCGCTGGCCGGATTTCGCCGAGGAGTATTAAGCAGCTGGTGCCTGGTCTTACTCTTGCCGCTCGGGTTGTTATCATCTCCACCCGGCTATGCGGAAACAACCACCGACAGCAGCGCCAACACTGGCAGTCGCTGGCAAGACTGGTGGTCAACACCGGACCAACAGGGTGCCCGCTTACTGGACACCGACCCGGCCGCCGCGGCCAGCAAGTTTGAAGACCCGGCCTGGCGTGGTACCGCCGCCTATCGAGCCGGTGACTATCAGGCAGCGGTCGACGCTTTTGCCAACGACCCCAGTGCCACCGGCCACTACAATCTGGGCAACGCACTGGCGCAACAGGGTCGCTACGAGGATGCCTTGGCGGCCTACGACAATGCCCTGCAACAGCAGCCCGATATGGAAGATGCCCGCAAGAACCGGGAGATAGTTGCACAGGCACTGAAACAGCAGCAGGACCAGCAAGATCAGAAAAGTCAGGATCAGCAGCAAGATCAGGATAATCAGGGACAACAACAAGACCAGCAAAACCAGCAGGGCCAGAATGGTCAGGATCAACCGTCCTCGGACTCGTCCTCAAAGAATGCCGATCAGTCCGGTGAGCCGTCTTCCGAGCCACAGCAATCCAGCGAACAACCCAGCGAGCAATCGCCGTCTGACGCCGATAACGATGGCCAGTCAGATCAGCAACCCGGCCAGGATCAGCAGCCGTCTCAGGAATCATCACCAGAAGACGCCGACGACCAGACCAGCGACGACCAGACCAACAAAGACCAGGCTAACAACGACACACCAGCCAACAACCAGGCACCACAGCGCGCGCTTGGGGATATTCCCAGCGATAGCCTCGAACACTTGAGCCCAGAAGAACAAGCCAGCCTGCGCCAATGGCTTAACCGGGTGCCCGACCAGCCCGGCCAGCTGCTGCAACGCAAGTTTTTATATCAGTATTCCCAGCAATCCAAAGATCAGCCGCCAGAGGATGTTTTATGGTAAATCAGCGAGAATTCCGGCTGATGGCCCGCCCCGTTGTCGCCCAAGCCCAAGCTAAAGCCACCCCTGCCCACCAAAGGGGCACGGCTCGTTCACTGCACTCGCTATGGCTACTGCTAGCCCTGCTCCTGATCAGCCCGCGCCTGCTGGCCGACAGCTTTACCGCCAGTGTCGATCGCAGCCAGCTGTCGGAACAGGAAACCCTGCAACTGACCCTGACCCACGATCCGCAAATACTCTTTGGTTCCCCCGACCTGAGCGCCATCCGGCAAGACTTTGAGATTGTGCAAGGGCCCAACCGCATGAACAGCATGCGCTCGGTCAATGGCGAAAGCAGCTCTCGCACCGAATGGACCCTGACCCTGATGCCCAAACGTACCGGTGCCCTGACCATTCCGGCGATTGAGTTTAAAGGTGAACGCAGTCAACCTCTGACCATTACGGTCAAGCCGCTGTCCGACAGCGTGCGCGAACAGGCCAGCCAGCAGGCATTTTTCGATATCCAGCTGGACCAGCAACCTGAATATTATGTCCAGGGCCAAATCCTCTACACCGAAAAGCTTTATTACCGCGTTAATCACCGCGATGCCAATCTCAGTGAATTGCAGGTAGAAGATGCTCGGGTCGAGATGCTGGGAGACCCGAAACATTACACCAGCATGATTAATGGTGAACGGGTCGGCGTCTACGAACGGCGTTATGTGATTTATCCAGAAAAAGCGGGCACCCTGGTGATTCCCGGGCAACGTTTTCAGGCTCTGGGAATTGTGCAAAACGGCAACGACCCCTGGGACCGTCAGCGCACCATGATTTCGGCCGTGACCCGGCCACTGGAGCTGGAGATTTCGCCGATTCCGGCCAACTATCCGGCTGCTCCCTGGCTACCCGCCCAACAGCTCAGCCTGACGGAGCAGTTCAGTGCCGACCCGACCCAATGGCAAGTTGGCGAGCCCATTACCCGGACGTTGATTATCCGCACCGAAGGCATGTCGGCCAGCCAGGTGGTATTACCCGATTTACCCCAACCGGCTGGCATGAAGCAGTACCCGGATCAGTCAGAGTATCAGGATACCCCCGGGGAGCACGGCCTCAGTGGCCAGTTCCAGCAAGCCATTGCCATGGTGCCAACAGCAGCAGGGACCGTCGTCCTGCCGGAGATGCGTTTGCCATGGTGGAACACTCATACCAATCAACTGGAATACGCCACACTGCCTGCGCGTACCGTGACGGTATCAGCAAACCCGGCCCAGACCAGTCCAAGTGCACCCAGTGGAATGACAGCCAACCAGCCCCCATCCCAGAGCAGTGCAACCAACACGACTCTTAACAACACCACTCTCAGCAATACCAACCCGGGCACCACAATGGCCGGTGCTGCCACTACCCAGGGTATGACTACCATCGGCATTATTGGCTGGGTAGTGGCGCTATTACTGCTGTGCAGTCATCTGTTGTTGCTGTACTGGTGGAAATTCCGCTTGCCACAACCAACCACACAGGCCAACCAAACGGTTAACAGGGATAAAACGCCGTCCGCCAGCTGGGCAACGCTAACACGGGCGTGTAATCAGGGAACCATGGGAGAAATACGCGCCGCGCTACTGAACTGGCTGGCAACAGAGATGGCGAGCAGTGGTATCAGCCGTATCGATCAGCTGGCCAGCCGGGCTGGTGACCCTGAGCTGGTTCGCAGCTTGCAGCAACTGGACGCCAGCTTGTATGCACCGGAAAACGACCGTTCGAACCTGGATGGCAAACAGCTACTGCGCCAGCTGACACACTGGCGTCAACAGCAAGGTCGCACACAGGCTGGTTCCGGTTCATTGCACGACAGTCTGTATCCATCCTGATACAACGTCCTGATACAACGTCCTGATACAACGTCCTGAGATAACACCATGAAATAACAGCCAAAAATAACGTTCTGGAATAACCAACGATAGATAACGCTAGATAACGCCAGATAACGATGGCTGTAGCCGGGCGGTTTTTATTCGACCACCAGCCCATGCTCAGCCAACACAGCCAGCAGGCGGGCTTCATCCCAGACACTGACGCCAAGATTATTGGCCTTGGTCAATTTGGAACCCGCCTTGTCTCCCGCCACCAGAAAATCGGTTTTGGCCGATACACTGCCCGTTACCTTGACTCCCAGTGTTTGCAAATGTGCCTTGGCTTGCTCACGGGACAAGGCCGACAGGGTGCCGGTAATCACCGCGGTTTGCCCGGCCAAAGGCAATGCATCGGCCTCTGACGGCTGCACCGGTTCGGCTTCTGGCCAGACCAGCCCGGCCTGTTGTAATTGCTCGATCACCGTCCGGTTGTGGGCTTCGGCAAAAAAGTTGACCACATGACTGGCCACCACGGTACCAACATCAGACACCTCCAGCAGTTGTTCAACACTGGCATCCATAATCGCCTGCAAAAAGCCGAAGTGATCGGCCAGACTTTGCGCCGTCACCACTCCGACCTCCCGGATACCCAGGGCATACAAAAACCGTCCCAGAGTGGTCTGCCTGGCCTTGTCGAGGGCTGCCAGTACATTGGTGGCTGATTTCTCGCCCATTCGCTCCAGGCCCGACAACTGCTCCAGTGTCAGGTGGAACAGGTCGTCGACAGAATCGATCAGGTTGGCAGCCACCAGTTGTTCTATCAGTTTGTCGCCCAGACCTTCTACATCCAGCGCCTTGCGTGAGGCAAAGTGCTTGATGGCTTCTTTGCGTTGTGCGGCACATACCAGCCCGCCAGTACAACGAGCTACGGCTTCGCCTGCGACCTTTTCAATCAGCGAGTCACACACCGGACAGCGATCAGGCATGACAATCGCTTCGGTCTGCGGCGGCCGTTCTGCCATCACCACGGAAACAATCTGTGGAATCACGTCACCGGCCCGACGAATAATAACGGTATCCCCAATCCGTACTTCCAGCCGGGCGACTTCGTCCATATTGTGCAGCGTGGCATTACTGACGATAACTCCTGCGACTTGCACTGGCTGCAGGCGGGCTACAGGGGTTACAGCGCCAGTGCGGCCAACCTGAAAATCCACCCCGATCAAACGGGTCATCTGCTCCAGTGCCGGAAACTTGAAGGCAATCGCCCAGCGTGGTGCCCGGGCCACAAAGCCCAGCTGCTGTTGTAAAGCCAGATCGTTTACCTTGAATACCGAACCATCTATTTCATAGTCCAGCTGATGGCGTTTCTCACCTAACAGCCGATAGCATTGCAGTGCCGGTTCCAGACCGCTGGCAAGACGGGTTTCCGGATTGATACGGATACCCCACCCCTGAATCTGATCCAGCACGCCCCGGTGGGTTGCCGCCAGTTCAAATTCGTCCGAGACGATCCCAACGCTGTAGGCACAAAATTCCAGTGGCCGTTGTGCTGTAATGGCAGAGTCGAGCTGACGCAACGAGCCGGCGGCAGCATTACGTGGATTGGCAAACACCTTGCTGCCGCTGGCTCTGGCCTTGGCGTTGTAGGCCTCAAAGCCGGCCTTGGGCATATAGACTTCGCCACGGACTTCGATACGCTGCGGCCAGTTCTCGCCTTGAAGGCGCAAGGGCACATTCTTGATCGTGCGGACATTACGGCTAATGTCTTCACCGGTCTGGCCATCGCCACGGGTCGCCGCCCGTACCAACAGGCCATTTTCATACAGCAAGCTGACCGCCAGACCATCCAGCTTTGGTTCACACACCAGTTCAATATCGGTGGTGGTTTTCAGTCGATCCTGCAGGCGCTGGTAAAACGCGGCGAACTCTGTTTCGTTCATGGCGTTATCCAGCGACAGCATTGGCATTTCGTGCCGGATCTGGTCAAACGATGATAACGGTTCGGCACCGACACGCTGGGTGGGTGAGTCTGTGGTAACCAGCTCCGGGAACTGTGCTTCCAGCTGCTGTAACTCCCGCATCAGGCGGTCGTATTCGGCATCGGGAATCAGCGCTTCATCCAGAGTGTAATAACGATAGTTGTGGTCGTTGATTTGCTGACGCAGCTGTTGAATACGGATGCTGGCTTCGTTTGCTAACACGACGTCTTGGGAGGTATCGGAGGGCATGACTTTCTGGCTCACACTGGCAGGCGCGGTGCGTGCCGCGCCTGAAGGAATGGGTTGTACACACCGGTGACGCTAGCGCCGCCGGCCTGCTGCCGCCTGTTTTTTGGCCAACAGTGCTTGTCGACGTTCATATTCAAGAATTTGCTGGCGATCGTGCTCTACCGTTTGTTTGGTAAAGGTACTGAGCGTGCCATCCTTGAGTTCGGCATTCAGGTGATCGGCCAGCAGCCGCGCCATTTCAGACATGGCCTGATAGGCTTCCAACGGGCGCTTGGCACCTGGCAGGCTTAAAAAGAACGTTAATCCGGCAAAATTCTCATCGGCCATGGTGGCCGGATCAAAAATGCCGGGTTCGTAAGTCTGGGCAATTGAAAACTGGATCGCCCCCTGACCGTCGGCTTCTTCAAAGCGGTGAAATATTTTTTCTTCGCCGTAACGCAGGTCACAGCCATCAAACAGGTGTAAGAGTGCCAGACCGGAAAATCCTGCCTCATCCCGAGCACGGGCGTGCACAACCAGTACGACTTCTGCTGCAGCGCGACTGGACAGCTGTTCAGCATTCTCGCCAGCATAAATAATCAACTCACTGCCCTGATCCGCACCCTGTTCTTCTTGCAGGGCAATCTCATCTTCAAGATGTGGCTGCTGGTCGTCCTCTGCCTGACTGTCTGCCAATGTGGTGTCGGCTTCCTCATGGCTGGTTTCGTACCCAGTCGATATGGCCGCCTGTTCTTCTGTCCTGGCCTCTGGCTCGATAATCACTTCCTGCTCACCCAGCGCTTCGACGGTCATCAACAGCGGTACCGATTCATCCAGATTCACCGGCTGGGCTTTGGGGATGATGGCGGCCGGTGGCTGCTCCTCGGTTGACTGGTCTATTTCCTGGCTACGGGCATTCAGCCAGCTTTCAATATTGTCTTGCAAGCCCTGTTCTTCTGTACTCCCGGTCTCGGGTTCCAGAACATCGGTACGGGGAGCAGCCAGATCGTCACGGTCACTGGCCCAGGCCTCGGGAACAAAAGCGTCGATATCCCCCGGGTTGTCTGTACTGCCGGAGTCGCTGGCCGTTATCGGGTCACCCTCGGATTCAGAATCCTCCACTACCCGAAAACGCCCACCCGGTAACTCAGGGTTGTGATTATCTTGCGGAAATTTGAAATTCTTGTTGATGTCCAGCTTCAGTGCCATCGCCCGGGCACGCTTCATTCGCCGTATGCCATCCACTACGATCGTCACGACTGCCAGTAACCCCAGCAAAATCATGACCGTTTTCCAGGTCAGTTCCATAACGCCCTCTTCGTCTGTGTATTATCAGGCAACTGGATTTGGTGTCTCATAAAACCCGTTGTAGGTTGCCCGCTGTATTCTGTTGTTGATTGCGCCCTTTCTGACGCCCGGCAGCTTAACGCTTACTGTTCGATCATTTCTGCCGCCGCTTCGACATCAACAGAAACCAGCCTGGACACGCCAGGCTCCTGCATGGTGACACCCAGTAATCGGGATGCCATTTCCATTGCGATTTTGTTGTGGGTAATAAATATAAATTGCACCTTGTCTGACATTGCCTTTACCAGTTTGGCATAACGTCCGACATTGGCATCATCCAATGGTGCGTCTACTTCATCGAGCATACAAAACGGCGCCGGATTCAGCTGGAATATGGAAAATACCAGTGCGATTGCCGTTAATGCTTTTTCACCGCCCGACAGCAAGTGAATAGTGCTGTTTTTCTTGCCCGGAGGCCGCGCCATAATGGCTACGCCTGTGCTCAGCAAGTCATCATCGGTCAGGTCCAACCAGGCATGCCCACCACCAAATACCTTGGGAAACAGGTCGGCCAGGCCGTGGTTGATTTTATCAAAGGTCTCTTTGAATCGGGTACGGGTCTCACGGTCAATTTTATGAATGGCGCTTTCCAATGTTGCCAGCGCGGTTTCCAGATCGTTACTCTGGGTATCCAGATACACTTTACGTTCTGACTGCAGTCGATATTCATCGATGGCCGCCAGGTTGATATTGCCAAGACGCCGAATGCGTTCACCCAGGTCAGACAGGTCTTGCTGCCAACGTTCGGGGTCCGCTTCTTCTGGCATATTGTCCAGCACGTCTTTCAGGGTCAGTTTTTCTTCCTGCAGCTGTTCGATCAGCCCTTGGCGACGAATATCCAGCGCCTGACATTCCAGTCGTACGGCTTCCAGCTGGTTACGCACTTCCAAGGCCTGTTGTTCTGCCTGACCACGCTGTTGCTCCAGCTGCCGCAATCCGGTTTCTGTGCTTTCCAGCTGGCTACGGGCTGCCTGTACCTGCTGTTCAGCCTGTTGGCGTCGGGTTAACAGTTGCTGCAGTTCTGATTTTAACTGCTCCAGATCAATATTATGATCTTGCGTTTGGCTTGACAGTATAGCCTTTTTTCTTCCACGCCACTGTTCCAGCTGCGCCTGTAACCTCTGTAGTGCCGTGTTTAGCGACTGAATACGACTATCCAGTTCACGTTGTCCCAATGCGGCCTGATGAGCGGCTTGCTGTTGTTGTTGCAATAATGCCCGTGCATCATCCAATTGTTGCTGTTTGCTGTCTCGCTGCTGCAACAGTTGGTCACGCTCATCGCCATATTGTTCAATCGCGGCATTGGCTTCTTGCCATTGCAGCCGGGTTTCTTCCAGTTCTTCTTGCAAAAATGCCTGTTGTTCACGGGCTTCCGCCAGGTCGTCATCGATACGCCGGCTTCGTTGTGCCGCCTGTTCGGCCCGGGCCTGGTGGGCTGACAGCTGGGTTTGTAGTGTCATCAACTGGCTGTTGACCTGCTGCCATTCCCGTTGGGCATTGTCCCGTTGCTGTTCCAGACCACGCAAGCGCATCCGCGCTGCTTCGTAATCGGCTTCCCACTCTTCCACGTCCATATCCAGCTGGTCCCATTGCTCCAGCAACAGTTCCAGCTCTTGCTGGCGACCCAGAACACTGCCCTGGCTTTCGTCCTGGCGTTGTACCCGTATCCAGTCGCGGCCAACCCGTACTGCGTCGGCAGTGATCCAGCTTTCTCCGACGGCCAGCTGGTGACGCTGCGCCAGGGCCTGGTCAAGGGAGTCTATGGTGCGTACGGAGGCCAACAGGTCGTCCAACGGATAAGCACACTGTACCCGTTGCAGCAGGGAGTCCGGGGCCAGCGCGGTATTGCTCGCATCAACGGCGGAGTCGGACCAGAGCACCAGGCTGCCTTCCTGCAAGCTGTCCAGCCATTGACTGGCGGCGTCCAGATTATCGATCACCAGTGCTTGCAAGTAGTCCCCCAGGACTGCTTCCACTGCGTCTTCCCAGCCTCGTTCAACCTGCAGCCGTTCTGCCAGTCGGGGTTTGCGCGCCAGCTGACGGCTTTCCAGCCAACGGGCCATGGCATCGCTGCCTTGCCCCAGTGCGGCTTTTTGCAGCGCTTCCAGTGTTGCCTTGCGATTGCTTAGGGTGTTGAGTTGCTGGCGACCGGTTTCTATTTGCTGTCGTTGTTGCTCGATCTCGCCCCGAACTCGCTCAGCCTGTTCTTTACTGCTGTCAGCGCGCTGTTGCTGGTCTTCTGCTTGCAGCTCGTATTCGCTCACTTCTTCTTGCAGCAGCTGGATTTCATCCTGTTCCGGGCTGTTCTGTAGTTGCTGTTGCTCGCTTTGCAATTTTTGTAGCTGTTGCTGCAAGCGCGTCAGTTGCTGCTCCAGGGATTGGATCCGGGTCTGGGCAACGTCGGCCTGACGGGCTGGCTCACCCGCACGTTGGGTAAACTGTTGCCAGTCATCCTGCCAGCGGGCTTGCTCATGTTCGGCGTCTTCGAGCTGCTCTTTGGCTTGCTGTAGTAACTCGTCCAACAGTTCCTGTTCCGGTGCCTGTTGCAGACGCTCGGCTTCCAGCTGATCCAGTTGCTGCTGATCGGCTTCCAGGGCGATCTGGCAGGCTTCCAGCTCACGTTCGGCTTCGGCCAGATTACGGCTCAGTTCCTGCGACATTTGCGACTGGTGTTCTATTTTTTGTTCCTGGCGGGCAATCAGGGCACCGACTTCATAAAACTGGCCCTGCACTTCCTGAAACTGTTCGTTGTGTTCCGTTTGTTGTAGCCGTAACGATTCGGTTGTGGTGTCGATGCGCACCTGCTCGGATCGATACGCTTCCAGACGTGTATCCAGCTCACTGATCAATAACTCGCGCTGGCAGTACTCCTGATCCAGTTGCTGCCATTTCAGTGCCTGCAACTGGGCTTTTTTCTGCCGCTCTTCGTCTTTGAGTGCCTTGTATTTTTCCGCGGCCTCCGCCTGGCGCTGCAGATGCCCCAGCTGGCGGGTCAGTTCGTCGCGAATATCCTGCAGGCGTTCGAGGTTTTCCTGCGTGCGGCGCATGCGGTTTTCGGTATCACGGCGGCGGTCTTTATAACGGGAGATACCCGCCGCTTCTTCAACGTAAATCCGCAGTTCTTCCGGTTTGGCTTCAATCAGGCGGGAGATCATGCCCTGTTCGATAATGGCGTAGGAACGAGGCCCCAGGCCAGTCCCCAGAAACAGGTCGGTAATGTCTTTACGGCGACAGCGGCTGCCATTCAGAAAGTAGGTAGACTGGCCATCCCGGGTAACCTGGCGACGGACGCCAATTTCGGTGTAGGCCGCGTATTCTCCCCGCAGCGTCTGGTCGCTGTTGTCAAAAATCAGGTCAACGCTGGCTTTGCCTACCGGCTTGCGCTCGGAAGAACCATTAAAGATAACGTCGGTCATCGAGTCGCCACGCAGGTATTTGGCTGAGCTTTCGCCCATCACCCAGCGCACCGCATCAATGGTGTTGGATTTGCCGCACCCATTAGGGCCAACGATACCGGTCATATTGGTATCAAAGCTGACCGTGGTGGAGTCGACAAAAGATTTGAAGCCAGAGAGTTTGATGGCCTTCAGGCGCATAGGAATCCGGTGGAGTTGGACTGTACAGGGCAACAGCCCGAATAATACGCAATATTAATTGGAAGTGGCTAATCACGCCACTTCTACAGCGTCAGATTGACTCTTTCTGTGCATTAGCTTCGATGGCTTGCACTACCAGCAAGCAGTGACGCTTACAATATTCATTGACCAACGCCTGTACTTCATCACAGCGTTCACCCAGGGTATAGCCGATCAGGCGGGTAACAAACAGACTGGTTTCGTTCATTTCGCCCAGGTTTTTGCGTAATGCCAGGGCCAGCGCCCGATGCAGGGGAGGCTGCAGGTTGTCGAGGGCGGTTTTCAGGTATTCATTGCCGGCCGCTACCGCGGCGCTGGATATCAGTTCGAAGTTGGCATCGATAAACTGGTGAGGGTCGTGCTCGGCGGCGGTGTTACTCAGTTTGTTGACCAGCGCTTCCAGTGTTTGCTTGTCTTCTTCTTTCCAGCTCCAGGAAAGTTTCTCTGCCAGCATTTCAAGCAGGTTGCCATACAACCGATACAGGCTGCGTACACGGTCGGCATTCAGTTCGGTGACATAAGCACCCCGGCGCGGCTGGATAGTGACCAGATGCCGACGTTCCAGAATCAGCAGTGCTTCGCGAACCGACCCACGACTGACCTTCAGCTCGGTTACGATACGAGCTTCCTGGATACGCTCGTTATTGACCAAGTCTCCCTGGATAATGCGATTGGCCAGGTGATTGGCTATTTGTTCTGCAAGACTTTCGGCGACAACAAACGCCATAAATCAATTCCTCGTAAAGCGATATATATGACTCGAGACCATCCTCTGGCTCAGGCTATGCAACGTTGACTGTCATCATGTTCGGGTCAACATATTATCGGTAATCATGTTTTTTACGGATATTCCACAGCGCGATTGCTGAAAACAGGAGTTTTCTCCGTCATTTGTGCTACAGAACTCCCCCATCCGGGAAATGGTAGCATAGGCATACAGCAAAACGGCTCAGGCTGTCCTGCTTAGCATAACCTGCTCCAACATCTCTGTAATCACGCGACCATCCAATAATCATCGACGCAAGAGGGAAACGACAGGGAATCTACAAAAAGAGCCCACTTGGCCAAAAACAACACTTAGTCTCTTGCCAGGAACAATAACTACCGAAAAAAGCATCTTTCTCAGCCAAAAGTACCAATTTCTACGAATGATCAATCAACTTTGTGCTTTTATACTGCCTGCTGAAAAGACCCGGACAGTATAAAACGCCCATGTTGTCTATGGAGCCGTCACTGTTTGCCCGCAATAGACAGCAGCCTCTCGTCGGTCTGGCCGGAGCATATTGACACATATGCGACCAAGTCAACAGAAGCATGCATATATGTGTGTGACAACGATATTCCGGATGAGACACAACCAGTGGTTTTTGCATACTCAACCAACAGTGACAACATGAATAGCGCATCAGCGGATAACGACAACAAAAAATCGATGGAATTCCTGACCCAGCTGGGACAACGAATTTCTACCATGGCCGATCTGGTCGGTGGCAAAAAGAAACTCGCCGATGCCGCTGGTATTTCAGAGTCACAGCTTTACCGTTGCATCAAAGGTGCCAGTGCCACCACGGTCGAACCACTGGTCGCCATGGCAAAAGCCGCCAACGTTTCCATTGAATGGGCAATATCCGGCGAAGGCCTGATGCAAGCCTGTCCTGATCAAAAAACAGCGCGCATCGACACCCCCACTCCGTGCCATACCGGCTCACTCCCCTTGTGCGACAAGCACACGACCTGCGCAGAATTTGCCCCTCCCAACCACTGGGCCAAACAACGGGGCTTGAACGACCAGAGCCTGAGATTAATAACGGCCCGGGGCGACAGTATGGAACCTACCATTACCAACGGTAGCCTGGTGCTGATCGACACCGGAAATACCTCACTGGAAGATGGTTATCTGTACGCGTTGCGAGAAGATACTTTCGAAGTCATACGGCGCATTCAGCGCAAACCGGGTCAGGGCATCTGGCTGCTGACCGATAATACCCACTATACCGATATCCTGTTGGCAGCAGACGATATCAACCCATTGGGAATCATTGGCCGAGTCGTCTGGATTGGCAGAGATGTATAAGCCCTGATACAGGGCTTATACACAACCAACGGATTCAGGCAGTGGCTTGCCGAGCCCGAATGGCAATCAGAACACCCGCCACAATCATCGCCATTGCCAGCAACATCAGCAGGGTCAGATGCTCAGACAAGACCAGCGCCCCCATTAATACTGCCAGCCCTGGCACCAACAGCTGCACCTGTGCTGCCCGATGAATCCCCAACCAGGGCAACACCTGATACCAGCCAAAATAGCCGACTCCGGACGCCACAGCCCCTGACAGAATCGCCAGTAATAACGGCCGCCAGTCCAACAGTTCTGCGACAGCAGCAAAAGGCAATAACAGCATCGACAGAATACTCGCCGCGACAAACGCTGCCTGCACATCCGCCAGCGGTGTCGATGAACCTTGTCCCAACACCACAAAGCTGGTCCAGCCCACGGCAGAAACCACCATCAGTAATACCGCCCACCAGGAATATACGGCACTCCCGGGCAGTAACAGCAGTGCCAGTCCGCTGATGGAAACCAGCATGCCTGCCACTTGCCAGCGTCCCGGGTGTTCACCGCGCCAGATATTGACCAGTTGCAGGCCGATTTGTACCGTGGCGAACAGCACAAAAGCGCCAACACCGGTATCCAGACTGACATAGGCCATGGAAAACGCCGCAGCATAAACAAATAGTCCCAACCCCAGAAACCAGAAACGGGGAGCCTTGATGCTCACTCGGTTATGAGTTGCTGCCCGCGCATTTTGAAACCACAATAACAGGCTCAACACCACGGCACCGGATACCAGCCGAATCATGGTGAAATTTTCAGGGTCAAAATTATATTCCCGCAGCGCCCAGCGGCAGAGCAGAGAATTGGCGGCAAAAGCCAGTAAAACGAACGCAGTCTGAATCACCATCATATGCTCACTTGTTGTTAATATTATTCGGGCAATTTGCTGCCGTTTTTCTTTATCGATCAATTGATAAAAATACCCGGCAGCGACTTATCATCGCTACATGCCTCTTTCTCCACACTTATCATTGAGTCGTAGTGGAGCATAACACTAAAGTATGACACCTGAGGCTGCCGTCATAACTGACTATTCCATCGATTAAGAAAAAGTATTATCTATTCCACCAGCGCAGCGTCTGCCTGCGCCAAACCCGATGCTGACAGGCCAGGGCAAGAGTCCGTTATCCATCCGCGGCATGCGTTGATACAGCAAGCAACACGACCAGGGTTTTCCTGACAAAGAGTTACCCACGAAGGGTTTGCCTGCCAAGGAATGCATCTGCTAATCTGCCCCGTCAACGTTTGACCCCGACACCTGCTTGCTGCGCATCAGCGATCGCTCCGACATAACGTTTCATGCCGTCACACGCCGGATGCTCAAGGTACTGGTGCACAGTAATGATCCAGCCTTGGCTGGCATACTGACCGGGTCGGCGTTAGCAATTGTGTTGCCCCTTTGCTTTGCCATGATCAATACGCCATGACACATTCACAACGCTGCAGCCGGGCGTTTTTCGCCGGATCGAGCGGTTCCGCCCGGATCTGATTCCTCAGCCAGTTCAGAGATATTTCATGATTAAACAGTCTGCCCTGATTCTGATCGGAGCACTTACCCTAAACAGCCTGATAGCCAGTGCCGACCCGTCACACAGCTGGAGTTACGAAGGTGCCAACGGCCCGGAGCACTGGTCCAGTCTTTCAGACAACAACGCCGCCTGTAACCATGGCTGGAATCAGTCACCGCTCAATCTGACCGCCATGATTGATGCCGATCAGTTACCGCTGGTCTTGAATTACCACCCGGGCGGCAAGGAAATCCTTAACAACGGCCACACCGTACAAGTCAATTACGCTACGGGAAATACCTTGAATGTGGGTTACCACCGTTTCAACCTGATGCAATTACATTTTCATACGCCGTCAGAAAACCGTATTGAAAGCCGCTCCTACCCGATGGAAATGCATATGGTTCATGCCACACCGGAAGGGCGGCTGGCCGTGTTGGCTATCATGTTCAAGACCGGCAAGAAAAACGCCGAACTGGCCAGGATCTGGGATGACCTGCCGCAGCCTGGCCAGCGCAGGGTATTGAAGGGCTCGCTGGATATCACCCAATTACTGCCCTCTTCACTGGATTACATTCGCTACAACGGCTCCTTGACCACGCCGCCCTGTACAGAAGGAGTCAGCTGGTTTGTACTGAAAACACCGATCGAAGCCTCCGCTGACCAGATGACAAGATTTACCCGCCTGATTGGCGAGAACAACCGCCCGCTACAGCATCTGAATGCCCGCATGATTATCAAATAGAACAACGGCCAGTGCAGGCGCCTGCTTGCCTTGCTCCCGAGCCGAACCACAAGACAGGCCAGAACAAGCAAGCAAAAACGAGCCAAAAAAAAGCCCGCAGCGATCACTATCGCTGCGGGCTTTTTCATTCCATGCAACAGCAAACCGACGAGCCCTGACGGTCTGCTATGGCATTGAATGACTGTCGGTCAAATCATGCCTCGAGGCGTTCCCACACAGTGGCAATCCCCTGACCCAAACCGATACACATGGTCGATACGCCGTAACGACCGCCTTGCTGTTCCAGCACATTGATCAACGTGGTCGAGATACGGGCACCGGAACATCCCAGCGGATGACCCAACGCAATCGCACCACCATGAATGTTGACGTGATCATCTGCAACTGCAGTCAGCTTGAGGTCCTTGATGCAAGGCAAGGATTGTGCGGCAAAGGCTTCGTTCAGTTCCCAGTAATCAATATCGCTGGTTTCCAGACCGGCACGCTTCAAGGCTTTTTTGGTTGCTGGCACCGGGCCATAACCCATAATCGCCGCATCCACACCGGCAACCGCCATCGACACGATACGAGCACGGGGTTTGAGACCCAGCTCGGCGGCTTTTTCCGCACTCATCAGCAACATTGCTGCCGCACCATCGGTGATCTGGGAAGAAGTACCGGCCGTGACCGTCCCACTTTTTGGATCAAACGCCGGGCGCAAGGCACCCAGGGTCTGTAACGTGGTTTCCGGACGAATGGTTTCGTCTTCGCTAATCAATACCTGTTTGCCATCCGCATCGTGGCCATATATCGGGATGATTTCGTTCTTGAACTTGCCATCCAGCGTTGCCTGATGCGCACGCTGATGCGAGCGCACTGCGAAGGCATCCTGTTGGTCACGGCTGATACCGTGCATCTTGCCGAGCATTTCTGCGGTCAGCCCCATCATGTTGGAGGCCTTGGCAAAATGCTTGGACGATGCCGGGTTATGATCAAAACCATGGGTCATTTCGACGTGACCCATATGCTCAACCCCCCCCACCACAAATACATCACCGTTGCCGGTCATAATGGCCTGGGCCGCCGTATGAATGGCGCTCATGGCCGATCCACACAAACGGTTAACGGTTTGTGCACCGGCTTCTTTCGGGACTTTGGTGAGCAGGCCAATCTGGCGCGCCACGTTAAAGCCCTGCTCTTTGGTCTGGTTCACACAGCCCCAGATAATGTCTTCCACCAGCTTGGGTGGCACTTCCGGGTTGCGGTCAAACAGTGCATCGATAATTGTGGCGGACAGGGTTTCTGCACGGACATGACGGAAAGCGCCACCACGGGAGCGGCCCATTGGCGTACGAACCGCGTCGATCACTACAACGTCTTTAGGATTCAGGGTTGTCATAAATTTCTCCAGGTTCGCTCTTATTCCGCACTGTCTGTGGTAACGGCTGCCGGGAAGTAGGACTCACCGTTAGCGGCCATTTCTCGCATACGGTCCGTCGGCTCATACAGTTTGCCCAGATGCGCAAAACGGTCACACTGCTCAACAAAGCTGGCCAGGCCCACGGTATCCATATAACGGCAAGCGCCGCCACGGAATGGTGGGAAACCGATACCAAAGACCAGACCCATATCCGCTTCTGCGGCGGTATCTACAATGCCTTCTTCCAGACAGCGGGCAATTTCGATACACATCGGAATCATACAGCGGGCAATGATGTCGTCGGCTTCAAAGTCGGTCGCGGCTGCCACTACAGGCTGAATCAGTTCGTAGGTGGTTTGATCAACGACTTTTTTCGGTTTGCCTTTCTTGTCGGTTTCGTATTTATAAAAACCTGCACCGTTTTTCTGACCATAACGATGGTTTTCAAACATGACTTCCATCGAGGTTGTGTAATCGGCTTTCATACGATCCGGGAAGCCTGCCGCCATGACTTCGTTGGCGTGCACACCGGTATCAATACCAACAACATCGAGCAGGTAGGCAGGCCCCATTGGGAAGCCGAACTTTTCCATCACCTTGTCGATTTTCTGGAAGTCGGCACCGTCTCGTACCAAACCTGCAAAACCGGCGAAATACGGGAACAAGACCCGGTTCACCAGGAAGCCCGGGCAATCGTTGACCACAATCGGAGTCTTGCCCATTTTCTTGGCGTAAGCCACGACGGTTGCTACTGCTTCGTTGGACGTTTTTGAACCACGAATAACTTCCACCAGCGGCATCATATGTACCGGGTTAAAGAAGTGCATACCGAGGAAATTTTCCGGCCGCTTGAGATCGGCTGCCAGCAAATCAATCGAAATGGTCGAGGTGTTGGAGGTCACAATCGTGTCTGCAGATACCTGGTCTTCCAGCTCAGCCAGGACTGCTTTTTTGACGTTCGGGTTTTCCACGACCGCTTCCACCACGGTATTGACCGTACCGAAGTCACCATAACTGAGCGTTGGACGAATACGGTTTAATGACTCGCCCATTTTCAGCGCGGTCATCTTGCCTTTATCCACCCGACGGGACAGCAGCTTGTTGGCTTCATTCAGACCCAGCTCAATGCCGTCTTCACTGATGTCTTTCATCAGGATTGGCGTACCTTTATAGGCACTCTGGTAAGCAATACCACCGCCCATGATACCGGCGCCCAATACTGCTGCCATGGCCGTTGGCCTGGCGATCTTGTCGTATTCCTTGGCTTTCTTTTTCAGCAGCTGATCATTGAGGAACAAGCCGATCAAGGCCTGGCTTTCGGTGGTTTTGGCCAGGGTCGCAAAGTTTTTGGCTTCAACGAGCAGCGCTTTGTCGCGGCTCATGGAGCAATGTTTCTGCATGGTTTTGATGGCCGTTACCGGCGCTGGATAGTGGCCTTTGGTCTGCCCCATCACAAAACCCTTGGCGGTCTCGAACACCATCATGGCTTCCATGGTGTCCAGCATCATCTTGCTTGTTTTTTCGGCCCGACGCTGTTGCCAGTTGATGTCTCCGGCAATCGCCGCTTCCAGCATCAGAATAGCTTGTGGACGCAGTGCATCGGCGCTGAATACCGCATCAACAGCACCATCGGCCAGCGCCTTGTCGGCTTTCTGTTCGTTGCCCATGCAGATCCACTCGATCGCATTGTCAGCACCGATCAGACGTGGCAAACGCACAGTGCCGCCAAAGCCCGGCATGATACCCAGTTTGACTTCAGGCAACCCCACTTTGGCGGTGTCGGCCATCACCCGGATATCGGTCGACAATACCAGTTCCATACCACCACCCAGCGCAATACCGTTGATCACTGACAAGGTGGGTACTGGCAAGTCTTCAAGGGCAGAGAAAACGCTGTTGGCGTAGCCGATCCATTCGATGATGGATGCTTCTGGTCCAGCAAAGTAGCCGCCGAACTCGGTGATATCAGCACCCACGATAAATGAGTCTTTACCGGACGTTAACAGCACGCCCCGGACCGTATCATTGGCAGCAATCGCGACAGTGGCAGCCTGTAACTCTTCCAGTGCGGCGCGGTTGAATTTGTTGACGGACTCGCCCTGCAGGTCGAACCTGAGTTCGGCGATGTCACCTTCGATCATGCTGACCGTGATGGCTTTACCTTCGTAAATCATCAACTGATCTCCAAGTGGTGGTTAGCGTAAGGACTGTTGGTTGACAGCCCGATCCATGGTTTGTGCCTTCGCATCATATGGTTATCTATTATGGACACGAAGCTATTTTCAAACACTCGATTAATACGACCGTTTGAATAATGAAACAACCTTCGTTGAATCTCACAGCAAAGTCAACAGCCAGATTGGACCACTCCTGGTCGCATCATCAAAAAACCACTCTGGAAAACACTGGCCACCGGCACAAAACAGGCTGTCACCTGCTTCAGCAAACATCGGTTTATGCCATCAATACAAGGATAAACAGGCCGTCAGCAAGCATTGGGCAAAGAGCAGACATGGCCGCCTCCGGGCATGCCGCCAATCGCGCCAAGTTCGCTCGTCACCACGATAAAGTGTCTTTTCGTATCAAAACAACCTACTACTAATGTATGACGCCGCGACATTCGCGAGCAAATATCGTAGTATTGCTTGACCGGCTTTTATTGCGTTCACCCGCGGCCTGTTCGTGTGGTTGAATAAAAGCGAGGGTGTTCAGCAAGCAGACAGATGAAGACCCTAACAATAATCATAAAAAGACTGAGGTCATGATGACTAGATTCTTCCAATCGCTGGGATTCGCCCTGGCACTCACTTTGACATCCATTTCCTCCCACGCAGATGACAATGCGCTGATGGTCCAGCTTCAGCACATGCGGCTTGCTTCTATCGGAGTGATGACAGACTTTTTTATGTATACCGGTCTTGATGGCGACAGCAAATACAGCCGTCGAATGAATACCGATATGGATTCATTTAATACTTCTCTGGCCCAGGCCCGGGAAGGGGCTGATGGCCAGCAAGAGCTGATCCGTCATTTGAACGATATTGAAGACAAATGGCATCACTTCACCCGCTCGCTGAACAGCAACCGCAACCTGGTTGAGAATCAAGGTTTTCCCAGTGTGCAGATGGTTGATGAACTGGGTCGTCTCAACAACACCCTGGTGACACGTATTTCAACGGCCTATCAGCAATTGGCTGGCGAAAGTGACACCAATCCTGCCATTGAGAAAGTACGTGACATGGCCATGCTGCTACAGGAAATGACAACTCAATATGCCGCCTCCGCAGCTATGGAGAACTCTGAGGTGTATCTCAGTGAGTACAAGAACACCATGCAAAAAATGACCTCGGATTTTGAATTCCGTCTTGCTGATCTCAAGGTCATGACGTCGCAGCGATCTACCGATATCCTGATGGATAACATCAATAGCAAGTGGCGCTTTCTGCGTAATTCCATTACCCGCCAACACGAGATGGACGTGCCTTTTCTGGTCATCAGCTATAACGACCGTATCATTCGCCACCTGGAAGAGCTGGAAGGCAAAATAGGGAGTTGATCCGACCCGCACGCATCCTGCTCACCCGGTAGAATAGACAGGCCTCGCCTCCGGGCGTGGTCCTGGCATCCGGAACAAGAGCAGAGCTCGCCCGATACCAGTGGCCGGGTTACTTACCTTCCCCCCTGATTAATTGCCTGACCCTGTGCTTGCTCTCGTCCGCACGAAACAGATGCTTTCCACCTGCCCTGCTCCCTTCTTCCCACAAAACGCAAACGCCGGAATCCAGGTCATTGCACCGCGTGAAACCGGAGATCAATACCGATATCGGGTATATTATCTGGCTATACTGCTTGGCTGGCGATACCGCTGCATTGGGGTTCTGTTGTTTTGCCATGGCCCCTCGATCAATGATCAGACCAGTACCAGCCATTTCATCCAGTGTCATTCACAGGAAATACCATGTCGCATGCTATATATCTCGCTATTGTCATGATGTCTTTGATTGCCAGCGGTTGCAGTCAGATGAGCGCCTTACCGTCCCCTGGCGACAGTAACAGTTCCTACAGCGCTTCAGGGGCACAGCTAAACGATGACGAGGCCACCCGCGCGCGGCTGTATCAGCAATATCAACAATGGCGCGGTACGCCTTATGCCTGGGGAGGTTTAAGTCGCCAGGGCATTGATTGCTCCGGGCTCGTTTATCTTACTTATCGTGATGAATTTGGCCTGCCGGTCCCTCGCACAACGTTGCAACAGTCGCAGATTGGCTCAGCAGTCAGCCGCAACGAATTACGCCCCGGTGATCTGGTGTTTTTCAAAACCGAGAACAAGAACCGCCACGTCGGCATGTATCTGGACAACGACCAGTTTCTCCATGTTTCTACCAAGAGTGGCGTGATTATTTCCAGTTTTGAAAACAGCTACTGGGAAAATCATTACTGGCAGTCACGTCGGCTGGCGGATTAACACACACTGATTTTATTGCCTCCCGGATCAGGTTCAGGCTTGCTTGTGGTCGCCGGGCATCAGCGCCGCAGCAGCCAAATCACTAACCCGATTACCAGCAAAAAAGGTATCGCCACAATCAATAGGGGACATCTACTTAATCCTGCACGGCTCTGCGCGAGTGTTGCCGTTGTTCAGGGCAAGGCGACGAATGCAGCGAAATGACGAGTCCTTTTCAAATTCGTCAACACCGCACTGGACGGCGGCAACCCGCGCCCTTCGGGGGCAGCCGGATGATCTCGACTCGGTGTCGCCGACTTTTGACTTGACCCGTCAGGCCTGCAAGTCGGCTTCGTGATTCGAAACCATCCGGTGGCCCAGAGTGAGCACCGGATTAAATCGATGTCCCCTTTAACCTGAATGCCACAAGCAACAGCAGCAAGCCCAGAATCAAATACACCGGCCCGACAACAACACACTTGATCAAAGTCCACACGGTCTCCTCCTTCTGACAGATATAGCCATTATTCTCTCCACCAACGAATCACCAACGAACTGTTCGGCCCTGTAAAGTGGCTATCAACTTGCCAAGAGTCGATTCAGGCTGCGACTCTATGATGATATCCAGATCAGTCGATCGACATTGATTACAGGGAAGTCCGGTAGCAATACAATCCGATGCGCCGTACTCCCGACTTTCATGGCCACATTGCTGACAGCGGCGAATAACGCAATAAATTGGCCATGGCATTGTATAATCTCCCGTATATATCCATGCATAACACACATACAAACCATATTATTTTTATATTATTCCTTAGCCATTAAATAATTTTGACCATATAAAAACATCAACCAAACCATTCCTTGATTTTTTCTTTTGCAGCATCAATATGATCCTGTTCAGTATAATCAACCATAGCTTTAACAGCAGCAGCCAGCGCCACCGTATCGTCCGTGTACCCTACAACCGGGATAAAATCCGAGATAATATCAACAGGAAAAATAAAGTATCCCAACGCTCCATAAATAATGGCTTTGGCACTGGCTGGTGTATTACTATCTGCCGCAACGTAGTACAACGTCAAGGCTTTTTCTACCACCTCACTTCCAGCTGATTTGGCATACTTTGTTAGTTTTTCCCAAAAACCGCTATCGCTATAGCTTTCTGGGCGATGATTATCAGTCATGGCCATACTCCGTGATTTAGTCATTGATATATTCTTCCTGAAAAACAATAAAAACAAACCCACGCGACAAAAGCCGTCGCTTATATTTTTAAAAAGCATTTTTTTGAAATGTCCTGTTCCCTGTTCTACCATGCGTCACTGAGCCATCAGACAGGAAGGTCCTGTGATACCAGTGCACAGCAGCCGTAGCCGTATACTGCGACTCAGCCGCTTGTCAGAAGCTGGCCTTGATACCAGCAATCATTATTTATACCATGGTTATCAATAGTTTCAGGAGGGCTGATACGTACGGATATACGGACTTATATGTACACTGACAAACACACTGATATACACACCAGCGACCAGTGCAGCATGCACCAATACATATTTGAATCAAATGGTATATATATTGAAAATAAAATATAAACCGACAGCGATTATGTCACCACAAAAATCCTGTCTGCTATTGTTTTTTTAACGTGCGATTGATCGGGTAATCAGCCCAGTATCACTATGACAGACATTGTCCAGAGTCCAGATGGCATCCTTTACTCACAGCCACGACTGGCTGCCATTCATTCATTATAAATCAGGCTCCGTCGAGGTGTGCTTCAGACATATTTTTTGAACACCAGAATGCGGTTATTGGCTGGCATGGCAATATCCTTGATCAGCCGCAGCTTTTCCTTGCGGGCAGCCAGTACGATCTGCTCAAAATCCTTGATTCCGGCTTCCGGGTCAACATCGGCCTTGAGCCAGGCATCCAGCGACTTGTTGCCTTCGCTGGTAAACTTGCCATGGTAGTTAAACGGGCCGTACAAAAAGACCAATCCGGCGATGCGTAATACCCGGCCAATCCCGGCCATCATGGAGCGTACCTTGGGCCAACCAACGTAATGCACTACATTGGCCGAAAACACCGCATCAACTTCCTTCACTGGCCACAGGTCTTGCGATACATCCAGCACTAACGGTGGCAAAAAATTATCCCGCCCTGAACGTAAACGCCAGGCATTGATCGATGCAATCCGGGCCGCCATTTCAGAAGGCTGCCAGGTAATATCGCGCATGCGTTCACTCATAAACGCCGCATGCTGGCCAGTACCGCTGCCTATTTCCAGTACGACAGAATGTTTCGGCAACTCTTCTGACAGTACATCACCAATGGGTTGCTGATTACGTAAGCAGGATTCCGAGACCGGCAGGTCTTCATCCTGTGCAATTTGAAGCTCTGGCAGAATATTCACCCGATTCATAGCGATTCCTGTTGTCTGCCGAGACCACCCTCAGCCTTACTCGCGGCAGAGTATGTCACAGGCACCAGTCGGCAGAAATAGTGCCGCTTCGAAATAGCATGATCTTTATTGCACCATTCCATGCCCTTTTTCGAGAATCACTGTAACAGGCAAATTGCCGCCAGCCTGACTAGCCAGTAGAATCGGACGATATTTTTCGATTAATAAACCGGATTTGAACTAGCCCCATGCGTGCAACCGAATTTTTACTCGCTACAGAGAAAGAAACCCCAGCCGATGCCGTGATTGTCAGTCATCAATTAATGTTGCGATCCGGCATGATCCGCAAATTGGCCGCGGGTTTGTACACCTGGATGCCGCTGGGGTTACGTACCTTGCGCAAAGTTGAAGCCATTGTACGGGAAGAAATGAATAAAGCCGGTGCCCAGGAGGTATTGATGCCAGCGGTACAACCCGCCGAGCTGTGGGAAGAAACCGGTCGCTGGTTCGAATACGGTGGCGAATTGCTACGTGTCAAAGACCGCCACAATCGTGAGTTTTGTATTGGCCCGACCCACGAAGAAGTCATCACCGATCTGGCCCGTAACCAGCTAAGCAGTTACAAACAGCTACCGGTCACGCTGTTCCAGATCCAGACCAAATTCCGTGATGAAACCCGCCCGCGCTTCGGGGTCATGCGATCACGTGAATTTATCATGAAGGATGCCTACTCCTTCCATCTGACCGAAGCAAGCCTGGAACAAACCTATCAGGTAATGCACGGCGCTTACTGCAACCTGTTTGACCGTCTTGGCCTCGACTACCGTCCGGTCTGGGCCGATACCGGCTCCATTGGTGGTGCCAAGTCCCACGAATTCCACGTCTTGGCTGATTCTGGCGAAGACGATATCGCCTTCTCCAGCGCCAGTGATTACGCCGCCAACGTTGAATTGGCCGAAGCCGTGGCACCAGCCGGTGAGCGCCCCGAACCAACCGAAGCGATGCAGCTGGTCGACACCCCAGATGCCAAAACCATCGCCGAGCTGGTTGAACAACATGGCATTGCCATTGAAAAAACCATCAAAACCCTGATCGTTCATGGTGAAGCCGACGACAAGGGACAGTACGATCTGGTCGCCCTGCTGGTGCGTGGCGATCATGAGCTGAATGAACTCAAGGCTGAAAAAATTCCCGGTATTGCCTCGCCACTCGAATTTGCCAGTGAAGAAGAAATACGTCCGGTGGTCGGAGCTGGTCCAGGCTCCATTGGCCCGATTGGATTGACAATACGCATTATTGCCGACCGTGCCCTGAGCATCAGCTCAGACTTTGGTGCTGGCGCGAACAAAGACGGTCAACATTATTTTGGCATCAACTGGGAACGCGACCTGCCGCTGCCAGAATTTGCCGACCTGCGTAACGTCGTGGCCGGCGATCCAAGTCCTTGTGGCAAAGGCACACTGGAAATCAAACGGGGCATTGAAGTTGGCCATATCTTCCAGCTGGGTACCAAATACTCAGAAGCCATGAAAGCCACCGTGCTCAACGAAAATGGCAAGGACAGCACCCTGATCATGGGTTGTTATGGTGTCGGCGTCAGCCGGGTGGTCGCTGCCGCCATCGAGCAAAACCACGACGACAAGGGCATTATCTGGCCTGATGCCATCGCGCCGTTCCATATCGGTATTGTACCCATGAACTACCACCGTTCAGACGCCGTAAAACAGGCAACCGAAACCCTCTACGCCGAACTGACCGCTGCCGGCTATGACGTTTATCTGGACGACCGCGACAAAAAAACCAGCCCCGGCGTCAAGTTTGCTGATATGGAGCTGATGGGCTTCCCGCATCGCATTGTACTGTCAGACCGGGGACTGGAAGCCGGCACGGTGGAATACAAGGCCCGCCGTGCTGACGAGAAGCAAGACATTGCTCTCGATGAACTGATGCCATTCCTGAAAACCAAGGTGTCATGCTAGGCCGCCAACCGGCTACATGGTTGCTGACTGCCGTACTGAGTGGCCATTGTGCCCTCAGTGCAGCAGAGGCGATGCCCAACCACGACCCGGAATTACGGTTGGCCTTGCTGAACGCTGTTACCACTGCCGAGTCGTTCCCCGACCGCTTTGATGCCGAAGTCTGGTTAATGGATATGCAATCCCGGCTCGAGAGCATGAAATGGATCAAGCTGAGAGATAAGGCCGAACAGCTTGAGTTTCTGCGGCTGGTACACCTCGAAGCCAGTCGGGCCAATATCTCCGCCGAGATGGTACTGGCCGTGATTCAGGTCGAAAGTGCCTTCGACCGTTTTGCGGTTTCCCGTGTAGGTGCCCGCGGTTATATGCAGATCATGCCTTTCTGGAAAAATGAAATCGGCCGCGATGGCGACAACCTGATGCATATGGCCACCAACCTGCGTTACGGCTGTACCATACTGCGCCACTACCTCGACAAGGAAAAAGGCAACTGGACCCGCGCGCTGGCACGCTATAACGGCAGCCTGGGCAGAACGGTTTATCCGGAAAAGGTGATGGCCGCCTGGGAAAAGTACTGGTTTGTAAACCATTGACCTGCCGGCGGAGGCAGGCAAGCCAAGACGCTCCTTGAACCAGTAATACCGGGACACAGACCGCCTCTCTTTTTACCGGCTTATCATCGTCTCGCTTGTTATCTCTCTCACCACGACACCAACCCCACGACACCAACCCCGCACACTAACCCAAAACACGGTAATACCAGACTTCTGGCAATCAAAGCCTTTGCCATTCCTGCCTATCTTATTGATTTATAAAGGGTAACAACCCTTATGACAGGATAGGATAAGGCATCGGAACAGCCGCTCCATTGTTCCTGTCAGGCTGACAAACAGACGCATAAACAAGATACCTGGGTGAAAACGATCACTGAGTTCTTGAAATGGCCATAAACTTTACTCAATGCCCTGAGACAAAGACCGCCGTTGCTTGGTATACCTCCCGCTCAACACCTAGCTGAATCACCGGACACCACCGGCAAGCAAGAGGACAACACGTGACCAGACACTCCATTTCCTGGCCTGGACTGAATCTGCAAATCCTGATCGCCGCCGTCGCAGGCCTGATCCTTGGCTACTGGCTGAATGGCATGGACGACGCATCTGCCCTGCGCAGTAACATCCTGTATGCCGCCAATGTGATGGGCAGACTGTTTATTGATTTGCTCAAAATGATCCTGATTCCGCTGATATTTACCTCCATTGTGGTTGGTGTGGCCAACCTGCAGGCCCATCGTCATGGTGGCCAGGTCTGGCGCTACACCCTGGGATTTTTTGCTCTCTCCATGGTCTGCGCCATGGTACTGGCGCTGGTCGTTACCGACTGGGTTCAACCCGGCAGTCATCTGCAACTCGCCATGTTTGCCGACAGCATGGAAAATTTTGAAGCCAAACAGTTAAGTGCCGGCGAATTTTTTGCCCAATTTCTCCATAGCCTGTTTATGAACCCGATGGCTGCCCTGGCGGATGGAAAAATCCTGCCCGTAGTGGTGTTTGCACTGTTACTGGGGATTGCACTGGTCAAATCCGGCGAGCAAAAAATGCACATTCTGGTGGTATTGCAAGAATTACTGGCGCTGTTAATGCGCATGATCCAATGGATCATGCTGCTGGCTCCATTCGGCGTGTTTGCCTTGTTAACCAAGCTGTTGGCCACCCAGGATCTGAGCCTGCTGGCCAGCATGGGCGAATTTATTGTCCTGGTGTTTGCGATTACCCTGATCCACGGTGCCGTAATCTTGCCTGGCCTGCTGTGGCTCTTTACCCGTCAATCACCACAGTGGTTATGGCGGGGAGCGCGCCCGGCCCTGATCACTGCTTTTGCCACCAGCTCCAGTGCTGCCACGCTGCCGATCAGTCTGCGCTGCAGCGAAGAAAATCTGGGCGTCAGCAAAGACGTGGCCGGATTTGTCTTGCCGGTTGGCGCCACCATGAACATGGACGGCACAGCCCTGTATGAGGCCGCTGCAGCACTGTTTATCGCCTATCTGATCGGCATCGACCTGTCAGTCGGCCAGCAGATCATTGTGATGCTGACGGCCATGATTGCTTCCATGGGCGCGCCAGGCATTCCCAGTGCCGGCATGGTTACCATGGTCATGGTGTTGCAATCTGTGGGGCTGCCAGCCGAAGCCATTGCCATCTTGCTCCCCATCGATCGTATTCTCGATACTGTCCGCACCGCCGTGAATGTTGAGGGGGATATTGTTGCCAGTATTGTGGTGGATCAGGCGCTAAAAAACCGGAGTGATAACGCAGGTTAAGCTGTCGGAAAAACCGGTATCTCTGCTCAATTAGTTATCGTCACCGTCATGATGAAGCAACATCGGCATGACACCTTGGTAAGTTATGATCACCACTGGCTGACTTTGCTATGGTTAAACGCAGTGCCAAAATTCTGCTCGGCATTTTTTTTATCATCGCCGGTATCATTGTGACGCCTCTTCCCCTCCCTTTTGGCCTCGTCATGATCGTTATCGGCCTGTCATTACTCGTCAGCACTGTGCCACGCGTGCGGGAATGGCTACGCCAACAACGCCATCGTTATCGGGAATTTTCTGGCCGACTGAATGCCATCAAAAGCAAGTTGCCCGGCTTTGCCCGCAAGCTGATTGAAGACACCGATCCAGGGCCTCACTGACACAGCAGGCCGTTATCAGCTGTGATATTCTGCCGCCATGCTGAATCTCAAACGCGACCAAATCAATCCTCCGGATGAAAGCCTCGATACCCTGCAAGCACTGCTTTCCAGTCAATTGCAGGATGGCCAGTGTCACACCGAATACCAACTGATCCACTGGCTCAAACAGCCAGTGCCCGGCGTTTTCCAGCCGGATGCCCTGGCCGATTCCCTGACTCTGTTTCGTTGCCACTTTCTGGTGATGCATTGTTTGTATCGTTTACGCCTGGAATGGCTGGCGCAACAGGCTGGCTGGCTGAATATCGAACCACTTGGCGTGCAATTACAGCCTTGGGATACTGAGCAGGCCAGCGATAACCAGCACGTCTGTGAAGCCGATCCGCTGGCCCGCTATTATCTTGATCTCACCCACCTCAGTACCGATCGCGATACCGTCGACAAGCTCTTGCGGGGCATCTGGCAGCAAACCCTGACACCCGATCAGCGCCGCAGCGACCTGCGCTTGCTGGAGTTACAGGAAGGTGCCAACGAATCGGATATCCGTCGGCAATATCGCCGTCTCGCCATGCGCCACCATCCGGACCGGGGTGGTGATGTCAGTCATTTCCAGGCGCTGCTGGCGGCGTATCAACGGCTGACGGTTTGACGCTTTCTTCTAGAACCGCAACCAATATCCGTCTTGTTGGCCAGAACAGGCTATCTTCGGCAAGGGGTCACTAGCGACGGCGCAACCGCCAGAAGGTCAACACAGAAGGAACAATATCGGCAGTCACCAACACATCAGGATGCCAAGGAACGTCACTCGAATGCCGTAGTCACAAGGGGGCATCTATTTAATCCGGTGCTCACTCTGGGCTACCGGATGGTTTCGAATCACGAAGCCGACTTGCAGGCCT
>NZ_JAUORS010000017.1:0-84640 GCF_030548165.1 Oceanobacter sp. 5_MG-2023
CTATGGCGTTATCGAATGACCCAAAGCATGAGCCGTCGTGGCAACTGCTGGGATAACGCACCGATGGAAAGACTGTTCCGAAGTCTGAAGTCTGAGTGGATACCGGCCCTAGGTTATCGCAACCTAGCCGAGGCCAAGAAGGATGTTGGTGGTTATCTGATGGACGACTACAACCGGCCGCGACCTCATACATTCAACGACGGCATTTCGCCCGTTGCAGCTGAGGAAAACTTTAAAATACTGTCCGGGATTAGTTGACCACTACAACCCAACGTGTCCAAGTCCATTTGACAGACAGCTACATACTCACTACCTGATCAGATGATTAGTGACGAAAATAGAACAGGAAAAGAGCTGCAAGAACCACTGTATATTGCCAACGAATTGCCAACACGTCGAAACCAGCCTGACAGACACAAAAAATCCGCTCGTAAGCGGCTGATTTGTAAAAGAATTCTTGGTAGGACTACCCAGATTCGAACTGGGGACCTCTACCATGTCAAGGTAGCGCTCTAACCAACTGAGCTATAGTCCTAAAGAGAGCGCGCATATTACTTCTGGTTTTGTAGTCGTGCAACCCTTTTTCTGAATTTTTTCGAAAAAGGGGGAAATCGGTCGGCTGCCACTTTTTATATTAGCTGTTGGCGATGATTCTGGCTTTCATGTCGTGGAGCTGGTCGCGGAGTTTGGCGGCGGTTTCAAAATCGAGGTCGCGGGCGGCTTTGAACATGCGGTCTTCAACTTCGGCGACTTTTTTCACCAGCTCGGGGGCGGTGAGTCGGCTCCAGTCGGCTGATCCATAATCCGGCTTGTCTTCTGCCACTTTGCGGTTACGGTTGCCATTGCGTCCTTTTTTACCGGGTGCAGGAGCCGCTTCCAGGATGTCTTCAACCGATTTGAAGACGCCTTGGGGAGTGATGTTGTGCTCTTCGTTGAAGGCGACCTGTTTTTCCCGGCGGCGGTCGGTTTCTTCCATCGCCTTGCGCATGGAGTCGGTTACCCGGTCGGCGTAGAGTATTGCCCGGCCATTCAGGTTACGGGCGGCGCGGCCAATGGTCTGGATCAGTGAGCGTTCGGAGCGCAAAAAGCCTTCCTTGTCGGCATCAAAAATAGCCACCAGCGAAACTTCCGGGATATCCAGCCCTTCTCGCAATAAGTTAATACCCACGAGCACATCAAACTCGCCCAGCCGCAGGTCGCGGATGATTTCTACCCGCTCGACGGTGTCGATGTCGGAGTGCAGGTAACGAACGCGCACGCCTTGCTCAAACAGGAAGTCGGTCAGGTCTTCGGCCATACGTTTGGTGAGTACGGTAATCAGTATCCGTTCGCCCTTGTCGACCCGTAAGCGCAGCTCATGCAGCACATCGTCGACCTGACCGGTGGCTGGGCGGATTTCGATAATCGGGTCGACCAGGCCGGTGGGCCGCACCACCTGTTCGACCACTGCGTCCTGGTGCTCTTTTTCATAATTGCCGGGGGTGGCGGAGACAAAGATGCATTGCGGTACGATGGCTTCCCACTCTTCAAATTGCATCGGCCGGTTGTCGAGTGCCGATGGCAGCCGAAAGCCAAATTGCACCAGGGTTTCCTTGCGGGAACGGTCGCCCCGATACATGCCGCCAATCTGGGGGATGGTAACGTGACTTTCATCCACAAATACCAGCGCGTCTTTGGGGATGTAGTCAAACAGGGTTGGCGGCGCGGCCCCCTGCTCTCGGCCTGAGAGGTAGCGCGAGTAGTTTTCGATGCCGGAGCAGTACCCCAGCTCTTGCATCATCTCAATATCGTAGCGGGTGCGCTGTTCCAGCCGCTGGGCTTCGACCAGCAAATTCTCGTTGCGGTAATATTCCAGCCGTTCGTCCAGCTCGACCTTGATGCCGTCAATGGCATCGAGAATACGCTGGCGCGGGGTGGCGTAGTGGGTTTTGGGGTAGATCGTAACGCGGCCAAGGCGGTTGTGTATGGCACCGGTCAGTGGATCAAAACTGCTGAGCTGTTCGACTTCGTCGTCAAACAGTTCGATACGTACGGCTTCGTCGTCACTTTCTGCCGGGTAGACGTCGATCACTTCTCCCCGTACTCGATAGGTGCCGCGGTGAAAATCCATGTCGTTACGAGTATATTGCAGCTCAGCCAAACGGCGTAGAATAGTACGCTGATCAACCTGGTCTCCGCGCACCAGGTGCAGCATCATCTTGAGGTAGGAATCCGGATCACCAAGGCCATAGATGGCCGATACGGTGGCGATAATAATGGCATCGCGGCGTTCCAGCAGTGCCTTGGTGGCCGACAGCCGCATCTGCTCGATGTGTTCGTTGACGGAAGCATCCTTGTCGATAAACGTATCCGATGAGGGCACATAGGCTTCTGGCTGGTAGTAGTCGTAGTAGGAAACAAAATATTCCACAGCGTTGTCGGGGAAAAATTCCTTGAACTCACCGTACAGCTGCGCCGCCAATGTTTTATTGTGCGCCATGATAATCGCCGGCCGCTGACACTGGGCGATAACGTTGGCCATGGTGTAGGTTTTACCGGAACCCGTAACGCCGAGCAGGGTTTGTTTGAGAAGTCCGGCGTTAATACCGGCAACTAACTGCCGAATGGCTTCAGGCTGATCTCCGGCAGGGGAATATTTGGACGTGAGCGCAAACGTCTTGCTCATAGGGATTCCAGTATGTCAGTAGATTTAGTAAGATTCCGCAGTTTGGCATTCATTCCGGACAATTCATCATTTTGCAACATTGCTCCGGTTGTCAATTTTCTATCACGCCTGTTTTGAGGATACACATTTTGGACCTGCAACTGTCTGATCGCGTTCAACAGATCAAGCCTTCCCCTACGCTGGCAGTCACCAATCGTGCTGCGGTTTTGCGGTCAGAAGGTAAGGACATTATCGGCCTTGGCGCCGGCGAACCGGATTTCGACACCCCTGAGCACATAAAAAAAGCGGCTATTGCGGCTATTGATGCAGGCTTCACCAAGTATACCTCTGTGGATGGAACGCCGGGACTCAAACAAGCCATTATCAGCAAGTTCAAAAACGACAACAACCTGGAATATGAAGCAAATCAGATTCTGGTGTCGTGTGGTGGCAAGCAAAGCTTTTTCAACTTGAGCCTGGCCTTGTTAAACCCTGGCGATGAAGTCGTTATCCCGGCGCCGTACTGGGTGTCTTACCCGGATATGGTCAAGATTGCGGAAGCCACACCGGTGATTGTTGAAACATCGATGGACAACCAGTTCAAGATGACGGCTGAGCAACTGGATGCGGCCATTACTCCCAAAACGCGTCTGGTGGTCTTGAACAGCCCATCCAACCCGTCTGGCAAAGCCTACAGCCTGGATGAACTGAAAGCGCTCGGCGCGGTGCTGCAACAGTATCCGGATGTGCTGATCGCCACCGATGATATGTATGAGCTGATTTTGTGGGCTGAGTGTGGCTTCCACAATATTCTCAACGCCTGCCCTGAGCTGTACGAGCGCACCATCGTTCTGAACGGTGTATCCAAGGCGTTCAGCATGACTGGCTGGCGGATTGGTTATGCTGCCGGGCCAGCCAAGCTGATTGGGGCGATGAAAAAGATCCAGTCACAAAGTACATCAAACCCGGCCTCGATCTCCCAGGTGGCGGCGGAAGCCGCTTTAAGAGGCGGTAACGACTGCGTCAAACCCATGGTGGCTGCGTTCAAGGAACGTCACGACTATCTGGTAGCGGCATTAAATGCGTTACCCGGCGTTGAGTGCCTTGAAGGGGATGGCGCGTTCTACGCGTTCCCGAGCTTTCAGGGCGCGATGGATACGATGGGCATTGCCAATGATATCGACTTTGCAGAGAAGATGCTGATCGAAGCCGGTGTGGCGATGGTGCCTGGGTCGGCGTTTGGTTCGCCAGGCTTTATGCGACTGTCGTTCGCAACCAGTCTGGCGACGTTGAAAGATGCCATTGCGCGCCTGCAAAAAGCGCTGGGTAACTGATCCGGCGACGTATTTTGGCTTCAGTCTTCCTTGTTCCCATGCCTGGCGTGGGGACAAGGCAGCCAGACATCAATAGCTGAATATTCAGAATTAGCTGTAACGTTTTATCAAGACCGTCTTGTTTATCCTGCCCAACAACACCTGCAGCACACCTATACCAGCACCATCAACACACCTACTCCACCAGCACCAACAGCACCGATATGGCCTTGCCAGGGTTGGTTGTGTTACCAGTCCATCTCTTCCTTGACAAACGGAATGGTCAATTTGCGCTGATGGGTCAACGAAGCATGGTCCAGACGATCCAGAATATCAGCCAGGCCTTCCATATGTTCCGGCCCTCGCGAGACGATAAAACGCGCCACGTCTTCTGCCAGTAAAATACCCCGCTGCCGCGCCCGCAAGACCAGCGCCAGAGCCCGCTCTTCTGGCTGCAGCAATGCCAAATGGTACACCACGCCCCAGCATAATCGGGACCCCAGATCCGGCAGCGCCACAGCCAGCTGTTGAGGCGGACAACGTGCCGAGATCAACAAATGGCCATCGTTTTCCCGCACCCGGTTAAACAGATGAAACAGGGCCAGCTCCCAGTCGTCATGGCCCAGTACTGCCTCGATATCATCCAGTACCACCAAGGGTAATTGTTCCAGTGAATCCAGCACCTCGGGGCTGTAGTTCACCAGCTCTTTTAATGGCAGATAGACACTGTGATGACCGAGACCATCGGCATAATGACACGCCGCTTGCAACAAATGACTCAGGCCGCAACCGGAATCCCCCCAAAGGAACAGAAAAGGGTCTCCTGATAACGTCCACTGGCGCTGCACAGCCTGGATGACTTCTTCGTTGGGTCCGGCATAAAAATTGGCAATGCGCGCATCATCCCGCACATAGACGGACAAGGTCAGCTGAGGGTGCGGCGTCACCATTAATGCCCCATCCAGAGCAGTGTATCCGGCAAATTGCTATCACTGACTCGTCGGTCAAAACGGATATTAGTCAGCACCTGCGACCAACTGGCATTCAGCGTCAGCCCCAGATCGAGACTGTCGCCACGAACGCCCAGAACCGACACCTGCTCTACCCCGGATACCGAAGCCAGTAATGCCAACACAGCCCGATAATCGTCGTAGCGGCTAACCTGCTGTATGGTCAGCGTCTGTTGCTCTATTGCCAAATCGGCTGCTGAAGTCACCACGCCGTAGCGACTGGAAAAATAGCCACTCACTGCCTCGGCCAGTGCAGCAATAACTGCCGACTCCGATTTGCCGCGAATATCCAGCGGAAAGTGGTCATGGTGATATTCAAGATAACCATCCGCACGCCAGCCATCCCCAGACGGAGTGATCCGGGCGGCAACAATGGCATCCGTGTGATAGCGTTCAGAAGCTGCCCGGATATCATCCCGGAACAAGCCGAACAGGCGTTCGGCCGGTAGCGCCATCTGGTCGTCCAGGTCCTGAATCGGCCAGACGGCTGGAATCCCGTGCAGTGCAAATACATTGCGCCAGCCCCGATATTGATCGGCACTGATAACCGATCGGCTGCCATTATAAGACAACCCCAGCCAGAACATGACATCCGGTCGATTACTGCCCCACACCGGCAATCCATGACGGGCCAGCAAGTCATTGACCGGGCCTGTCGCAAACATGGCTTGCAGTACCAGAGCCCCGCCATCCGTCTGCGAGGTGTAACGATAACTGGCCAGATAACGGCTCGATGACTTACCGGTCAGAGATTTCAGCTCTGCCGCAGGTTTGCCCGACACCTTGGTCAACACCTGCAGCAATGCCGCGGGCATCGCCGCTTCTCGCGTCGCGGGCGTTCTATCTGCCACTTCAATAGAGGCCAGATACAGATCCGTTACTACCCCGGCAGAGGCCACGGGAGAGAGTAACAACAGACAATACATCAATCGCAGAAAGACTGAGCGCACGCGTGAAAATTCCTTTGTCATTCCGGTTTACGGCGTACAACCACCGCGAACATGGGTTCTTGCTCTGACGCCAAAGGGGTTGCTGCGACTATCGGTACTGCGACTGGTTTATAAGCCTTATATTGCAAGCCTTATAAGCTCCATTATTGATAGCCCCACATTGACTGCGGCCATCATAACCATCACAACAACAATACCGGGAGCAGGAACAACACCAAGACATCGGACAGTGGCTATTGTGCCACGCACAAGCCACGCACCCAAGAGAACTCCGCCAGTGACTTGATGATCTGGGGATGCTGATCGTAACAAAAGCCGGTTTCCATGCGCTTCTGCGCCAATTAACTGGCCTGTCGTACTATTTCTTTGTCGCAGCAGGTGAAGTGGCGGACACAAATCGCTAGAATACCCCGCTTCTTTGCAGCCACCCTGTGAATCCGAATGACCGAATCAAAATCCCTAAGCTATAAAGACGCTGGCGTTGACATCAATGCCGGAAACGCACTGGTAGAACGCATCAAGGACGTAGCCAAACGCACTCGCCGCCCGGAAGTCATGGCCGGCCTTGGCGGTTTTGGCGCTCTGTTCGAACTGCCACAAGGCTACCATCAACCCGTTCTGGTATCGGGTACCGATGGCGTGGGCACCAAGCTGCGTCTGGCTATGGATCTGGGCAAGCACGACACCATTGGTATCGACCTGGTCGCCATGTGTGTCAATGACCTCGTGGTCTCTGGTGCCGAGCCGCTGTTTTTTCTTGACTATTATGCCACCGGCCACCTGAACGTTGACGTTGCCGCAGCCGTTGTCAGTGGTATTGGTGCCGGCTGTGAACAGGCCGGTGCCGCACTGGTTGGCGGTGAAACCGCTGAGATGCCCGGCATGTACGAAGGCGAAGACTACGATCTCGCCGGTTTTTGTGTTGGTATTGTTGAAAAAGCCGACATCATTGATGGCACCAAGGTTCAGGCCGGTGATTCCCTGGTCGCGCTGGCCTCCAGTGGCCCGCATTCCAATGGCTACTCGCTGGTACGCAAGATCCTTGACGTTGCTGATGCCGATCTGCAACAGGACCTCGACGGTGTGCCGCTGGCCGACGCTCTGATGGCACCGACTCGCATCTACGTCAAATCAACCTTGCAACTGATCAATGCCACCGAAGTGCACGCGCTGTCGCATATCACCGGCGGCGGTTTCCAGGAAAATATCCCCCGCGTTTTGCCAGACAACTGCAAAGCCGTGATCAATACCAACAGCTGGCGCTGGCCTGCGGTGTTCGAATGGCTGCAACAAGCCGGTAATGTCGCCACCGCAGAAATGTTCCGCACCTTTAACTGTGGTGTTGGCATGATCATCGCCTTGCCGGAACACAAAGCAGACCAGGCGATCGCCCTGCTGAACGCTGAAGGTGAACAAGCCTGGATTATTGGCAATATCGTTGAAAAAACCGATGAAGAAGCCAGCGTGGAATTCATCGGTCACCGCACCGTATGATGACCGACTCGGCACTTGATCAACCTCGTATCGTGATACTGATTTCCGGTACGGGGAGTAATATGCTGGCCATTGCCGACGCTGTCCAGACGGGCGATATTGACGCCATGGTTGCCGGTGTTGTTTGTAATCGCCCAGAGGCAGCGGGTATGCAATATGCCCGCGACCGCGATATTCCGGTGGTACTGGTGGACCATCAGCAGTTCAACAGCCGCGAGGAATTTGATGCCCATCTGATGCGGGCCATCGATGACCTTGCCCCGGATCTGGTAGTGCTGGCGGGGTTCATGCGCATCCTGACCGCTGACTTTGTTCGTCGTTACCGCGGCCGCCTGATCAATATTCACCCATCCCTACTGCCCTTGTATCAAGGATTGGACACCCATCAACGCGCCATTGATGCCGGTGACAAAGAGCATGGAGCCTCCGTACACTTTGTCACCGAAGAGCTGGATGGTGGCCCAGTGATCGCTCAAGCCAGTGTGCCCATTGAGGAAGACGACACCGCCGCCAGCCTGCAACGCAAGGTACAGGCCCAGGAGCATGTGTTGTATCCAATCATCGTCAAATGGTGTACACAAGGCAGACTGGAGATGACTGATAAAGGTGTCACTCTTGATAGTAAACTTCTGCCGCCATCCGGACTCAGACTGACAGCCCAGTAATCAATCACCATCGCAGTGAGGATGATCTGTGAGACGAATCAAATACCTGGCCTGTACTCTGCTACTGTCACCCTTATTGGCTTTGGCCAGTAACGGTGACACTCAGCCCCCTACTCTGGACAGCACGGATAGTACCTACCCGTCATCGACGGACGATGCCGGACTGCAACCAGAGCACAACGCGATACCAGACGAGCTGCCAGCAGTACAACACGCCACACTGCAACCCTTCAGGGCACAATATACCAGTCGCTACGAATGGGGGTTTTTCAGTTTCAACATTGATGCTGAGCGCCGTCTGGTACAGCGCCAGGATGAGCTCTGGCAGATGACCTTTGAGGCTGACGCCTCCGCCGCATCGGTGCAGGAGCAGGCGGTTTTTTCACTGCAGGATGGCATTATCCAGCCGCAAAGCTACCATTACCGGGGCTCAGGACTGATCCAGGAAGATGATCAGGAATATCAGTTTGACGCTGCCCGGCAGCGGATTTATTCACCGTTGCAGTCGCGTGAATTTAACGATGTCTGGCAAGACAAGCTGCAAGACAAGCTGACCTATATGCTGCAAGTCAGCCTGGATCTTGCCAGTGGTCAGGATCAACTCAGCTATCAGGTGTTCGAGAAAAACCGGGTACGCAATTATGAATTTGTTATCGTTGCGGAAGAGCCGTTAAAAACCAGAATTGGCGTGCTGGATACCATCAAGATCAAACAAGTCCGTGATGATCAACGAGACATTTATGCCTGGCTGGCGAAAGACAAGGGTTACCTGCTGGTAAAACTGGTGGATCGCAAAAAAGGCAAAATCCAATACCAGATCGACCTGGTCAGTAGCGACCTGTAAATCGACCCAATAATCAGAGAACCGCCATGCGATTAAGTGATGCCGACATTGAACAGCGCCTGAGTGAGGGCAGCATTACTATCGAGCCAGCTCCAGGCCCCGATGCGATTGCTGGCATCAGTGTTGACCTGCGCCTCGACCACCGTTTTCGAGTCTTCAGCAATAACTCTGCCACTCATCTGGATCTTTCCGGTGAACGTGCACAGCTGGAGCGCGATATCGACCATATCATGAGCAAGGAAATCGAAATTGCACATGATCAGTCGCTTTATATCCATCCGGGGGAGCTGGTACTCGGAGCAACCATGGAATCTGTCACCATCCCGGACGACTTGGTTGGATGGCTTGATGGTCGCAGCTCACTGGCACGCCTTGGTCTGGTGGTTCACCTGACCGCCGGACGAATCGACCCGGGCTGGGATGGCCAGATCGTTCTGGAGTTTTATAACAATGGCAAATTGCCGCTGGCATTACGACCAGCCATGGTGATTTGTGCCTTGTCGTTCGAAACGCTCAGCAGCCCTGCCAAACGTCCGTATAACAAACGGGTAAACGCCAAATACAAAAACCAGAAGGGTGTGGTTTTCAGCCGTATCGCCAAAGATTAAAGATGGCTTCTGCTGATGCGTCGAATACTTTCTACCGACGCTCCGGCAGAACGCCTAACGCCTTGAATTTTCTCTTGTTTATTTAATTCTGGGCTATTGACACAAACCGCTGGCTCCGTATAATGCGCACCACTTGCTGATGTTCCCCGATAGCTCAGTTGGTAGAGCAGTAGACTGTTAATCTATTGGTCGCTGGTTCAAGTCCAGCTCGGGGAGCCAGGCAAGTAATATGAAGTTCTGCTAATCGCTCTCGCCGATTCCTGCTTCGATTGATCCTATCTATGTTTTCTTTCTTGCTATATCCAAACAGATCCCGACGATTTGCCGTTGTTGCTTGATGGTGTCATTAATTATGGCGTCGTTGATTATTACGTCATTGATTGTTACCCATTGATTGTTACGCCAACTCAGCCCCATTCCGCCGCTGGTCTGGTCTGGTTAAATCTACTGCTGCGCTTGCGCTATCACAGTACTGACAGCGTATTGAATAAGTGCTCATCCATAAGCACTCCCAGCAGCAGACACATCAGCGATCAGGCCAGGCTATCGAGAATTTTCTGACACGCTGCAGCCGGATTCTCCGCCTGGGTAATCGGTCGGCCAATGACCAGATAATCAACCCCTGCAGCCATTGCCTGTTCGGGTGTCATAACGCGTTTTTGATCCTGATTCATGCTCCAGGATGGACGGATACCCGGCGTTACTGTTTTGAACTCTGCCCCACAATGCTGGCGAATAACCGCGAGCTCATTGGCAGAACATACAACACCGTCCAGCCCGGATGACTGCGCCAGGCTTGCCAGTCGTGCTACCTGCTGCTCCGGTGTCACCGTCAGGCCCAACTCCGCCAGATCAGAGCCATCCATGGAGGTCAGCACCGTGACACCAATCAACAACGGAGGGTTGGAACGCTTGTCCAGTTCATTACGAGCGGCTTCCATCATGCGACGACCACCACTGGCGTGTACATTCACCATCCAGACACCCAGGTCGGCCGCAGCCGCGACAGCCTTGGCGCAGGTATTGGGAATATCGTGAAATTTCAAATCGAGAAACACATCAAATCCAAGCCCGTGTAATTGCTCGATGACACTCGGCCCTGCGGCGGTAAACAGCTCTTTACCCACCTTCACCCGACAACTGGCAGGGTCCAGCAATCTGGCGGTTGCCAGTGCGCCCTCCGATGAGGGGTAGTCCAGCGCCACCACGATAGGAGAAGTTACAGCAGCGGAAACAGGTGGAGCAGAATGGAAAGAATCAATAGTCATAGGTCTTCAATAACAACGGAGGAGTGACTGGAAGAGGTGATAGCCTTGAAGCTGGCCCAGTTTTTACAACTTGGGCAGCGCCAATGGAATTCCCGCGCCTTGAAACCACATTGACTGCAGACAAAGCTCGGGTCATCGGTATCGATGCGATGGAGAATATCATACACCCCATGGGCCTGCGACTCGGTCAAACGCTGCTTGTGGCGCAGCAACAAGCCCAACATCGCCACATACCCGGTATAGGATGGATAACGTTCAAGATCCTCGATAAATCCAGCGATGGCGCTGTCCGCCCCTTCGAGATCGGCCAGGGTTTCGGCACGGGCCACCAGAGCAGGCACGTAATTCAGCTCTTCACCATGACGCTGCAAGTGGGCCAGCAAACCACGGGGATCACCCAGCTGACGGAACGACTTCACCATCGGTTCCAGCATGGCAATAATGGAGCCTGGATCATGATCCAGCGCTTTCAGATAGCAGCGTACCGCTTCATGGGGTTCGTTTTGCTCAAACGCCATATTCCCCAGCACCACAAAAGCACGGGCACAGCGACTGTCTGATTTGAGTGCGGCGCGGCACAGCTGACGGGTTTCAACATAATTGCCACTACTTGCCACCCGTTCAGCCAATTCACACGCCGCATGTGCCACACGGCGTTGTAACAAAGGGGAAGTGGGTAATTTTTTGGCCTGATTCAGGTCGAGAATTTGTTGCCACTCGCCCTCGCCTTCCAGTAATTCCAGTAAAACCATGGCTGCTTTTTCCTGGATACGGCCACGACTCTCCAGTAATTCCAGCAACAGGCGTTCCGCCCGGTCATGCAGACCCGCCATGGAAAAATCCATCGCCAGTTCCAGCTCCAGTTCTTGCAGCAGTACGCCCTTCAGGTCAGTCCGGGCAAACAGGGTCTGGTGCAAGTGGATAGCACGTTCGACTTCGCCTTTTTCCCGCAAACTACAGCCGAGACGGAGAAACAATTCAACCGAATCATCATCCAGTGTCTGGGCATTAACAATACGTTTAAGAGTGAGGTCGGTGTTTTGTGCAAGAATAAAATCGATACTGGGAATCCAGTCAACCGGTGTACTTTTGGGGCGAGCCTTACCGGAACGATAGCCCAGTGTCCAGCCAATGCCAGTACCTACCAGCACCAGTATAAACACAATTGCGGATTCTATCATGATGCCAGCCTAGGGCAGCCTGCCAGATCGCTTCTCTAATTCATCCAGCGCTTTTTGCAAGCGGCGGATTTTGCGTTTCTTTGATAAGACGGACATCACACCCGCCAGCAGGCCAATAGCACAACCAAGTGCCAACATCAGACCAAACCACAGCGCAACCGGCAGACTGACAGGAGCCCCTACCAGAAAAAACACATCCAGCGACTCGCTGTTACGAGTCGCGAATGTCAGACAATAGAGAAAGATAAGCAGGAATGAGATCAGACTTATGCCGATCCTGATTTTTTGCAGCATGATATTACCTGGCCGACAAGGCCCTAGTGTTCGCCATCGATACTGTCATTAACCTGGTCGCGCAAGTCTTTACCCGGCTTGAAATGCGGCACAAACTTGCCTTGCAACTCGACCGTTTCGCCAGTTTTGGGATTACGCCCGATCCTCGGTGCACGATAGTGCAACGAGAAGCTGCCAAATCCGCGAATCTCAATCCGCTCACCCGACGACAGGCTCAACGACATATAATCGAGCATCGTTTTAACGGCTAACTCGACATCTTTGGCAGATAACTGCGGCTGACGACTGACGATACGTTCTATCAGTTCAGACTTAGTCACAGTGTTTTCCTCCATGAGGTGACTGCATGACAATAACTGTTGTCAAATCATGCAGTTAGCAGACAACAAATGCAACCGTTCGATGTTTGTTTATGTACTCAAAGATGGGAAAGCCATTTCATCCACGATGTTACCTGAAATATCCAGACAATCCCTATAGCTAATCGACATAAAAGCGCACTGCCAATCAAGGAAAACCTGTCCTGACTGTCTGGAACCATACCGCTTCAAACAATACCGTCTCAAGCAATACCGAAATAATACCCTGCTATCAAAACTGGATAACAAGGCATAAAAAAACCCGCCGAAGCGGGTTTTTATTCAGAGCAGCTTGACCTTAGTCTTTCTGGTTCAGCTGTTCTTTGATCAGATCACCAATGGTGGTCGGTCCAGATACTTCAGCATCCGCTTTGGTACGCTGTTCTTTCAGAGCCTGACGATCTTCTGCATTGTCTTTGGCTTTCATAGAGATGCTCAACGCACGGTTTTTACGATCAACCATGGTGATAACACCTTGTACGTCTTCGCCTTCTTTCAGCACAGTACGGGCATCGTCTACTTTGTCACGGCTGATTTCAGAAGCTTTCAGGGAAGCTTCTACGCCTGGAGACAATTCAACAACCGCTGATTTGACATCAACAGAAATGACCTTACCGACAACAACAGCGCCTTTATCGTGAACTGCAACAAACTCGGAGAACGGATCGCTTTCCAGCTGTTTCACACCCAGAGAGATACGCTCACGCTCTGGATCGATAGACAGGATAACGGTTTCCAGCTCATCGCCTTTCTTGTAGTTACGAACGGCTTCTTCGCCCGTGTCGTTCCAGGAGATGTCAGACAGGTGAACCAGACCATCGATACCACCGTCCAGACCGATAAAGATACCGAAGTCAGTGATTGACTTGATCTTGCCGGAGATTTTATCGCCCTTGTTACACTTGGTACCGAATTCTTCCCATGGGTTCATGGTGCACTGCTTGATACCCAGAGAGATACGACGACGTTCTTCGTCGATATCCAGAACCATCACGTCGATCTCATCACCAACCTGAACAACCTTGGATGGGTGGATGTTCTTGTTGGTCCAATCCATTTCGGAAACGTGAACCAAACCTTCAACGCCTTCTTCCAGCTCTGCGAAACAACCGTAGTCAGTCAGGTTGGTGACGCGGGCTTTAACGCGGGCATTTTCAGGGTAACGATCATTGATGTTGACCCATGGATCATCACCCAGTTGTTTCAGACCCAGGGAAACGCGATTGCGTTCACGGTCGAATTTCAGGACTTTAACGTCAATTTCGTCACCAACAGCAACGATTTCGCTTGGATGCTTGATGCGCTTCCAGGCCATATCGGTGATGTGCAGCAGGCCGTCAACACCACCCAGATCGACGAATGCGCCGTAATCGGTCAGGTTCTTGACGATACCTTTGACAGACTGACCTTCTTGCAGGTTAGCCAGCAATTCTTCACGTTCCTGGCTGTTGGCAGCTTCCAGAACGGCACGACGAGAAACCACAACGTTGTTACGCTTGGCGTCCAGCTTGATAACCTTGAATTCCAGCTCTTTACCTTCCAGGTGGGCTGTGTCACGTACTGGACGGACATCAACCAGAGAACCTGGCAGGAAGGCACGGATGTTTTTCAGGTCAACAGTGAAACCACCTTTAACCTTACCGTTGATAATACCGGTAACCATTTCTTCAGCTTCAAAGGCTTTCTCAAGCTCTTTCCAGCTTTCAGCACGCTTGGCTTTTTCACGAGACAGCTTAGTTTCACCAAAACCGTCTTCAACCGCTTCCAGGGAAACCTGGGTTTCGTCGCCAATAGCAACTTCCAGTTCACCTTTTTCATTCAGGAACTGGCTGCGGGGAATAACAGCTTCAGATTTCAGACCTGAGTTCACAGTTACCCAGTCGCTGTCGATGTCGACTACGGTACCAGTGACGATAGAACCGGGCTGCATGTCCAGTTCTTTCAAGGATTCTTCAAATAACTCAGCAAAACTTTCGGTCATGAATTAATACCTATATAAAAGCGTATATTCCGATGAAATGGTTGACGGAATAGTGACGCGTTCCAAATGGCCAGACATTTGGGTCAAATCATACAAAAACCCTGGTACGCTTCTGATTCCTTAGAGCAGGGGGCTGGCAAACGTACCGGATTTCATCTCAGACCAGTCCTGCTTTGCGAACAAGATCTGCCACGTGTCCGCACACCTGGTCGATCGTCAGCTCAGTACTGTCAATGGTTATAGCGTCATCGGCAGGCTTCAGCGGAGCAACAGCCCGGTTGCTGTCGCGTTCATCGCGAGCTCGGATGTCTTCGATAAGGGCGGGTAAACTAGCATCAAATCCCTTGTCAAGCAACTGCTCATATCGCCTTCTGCCCCGCTCTTCGGCGCTGGCGGTCAGGAATACTTTAACTTCGGCCAGAGGGAACACCACGGTGCCCATATCCCGGCCATCAGCAATCAGACCCGGGGCCTGGCAAAAGTCACGTTGCCGCTGCAACAGGGCATCGCGTACTGCAGGTAAAGCCGCAACCTGAGAGGCCAGGCTGCCAACGTCTTCAGTGCGAATGGTGTCGGTCACGTTTTCGTTTTCCAGAATCACCTGCACTCCAGTGCTGCGTGGTTCAAAACGCACATCCAGCACCGCAGCGACAGCGGCGACAGCGACTTCGTCATCCAGCGCAATCTGTTTGCGGCTGGCGGCCAGACCGGTAATCCGGTACAGCGCACCACTATCCAGCAAATGCCAGCCCAGCTGCTCAGCCAAAAGCGCACAAACGGTGCCTTTACCAGCACCGGAGGGGCCATCAATGGCGATAACCGCAGACGTCGTCGGGACTGCTGCCGGAATTGACGTTGCTCTCGAATCAGTCACCACCCACATCTCCTTGTATTTGCAGCTGTAAACCTGTGCTATTGGCCAGTTCAACATAACCCGGGAAAGAGGTCGCGACGTTGGCGCAGTCATGAATAACAATCGCTGCCTCTGCCCGCAATGAGGCCATTGAGAAACTCATGGCGATACGATGGTCGCCATGGCTTGCGATCACGCCAGCACCAAAGCTGCCTTCAGGGCCAAAACCAGGAATAATTGCACCATCGGCAGTGCCTTGCGCCGCAACGCCGAGGCTATTCAAGCCATCAACCATGGACTGGATACGGTCGCTCTCCTTGACGCGCAATTCCTCTGCTCCCGTCAGGATGGTTTCCCCTTCGGCACAGGCGGCGGCAATAAAGATCGCCGGAAATTCGTCAATCGCCAGCGGCACCTGGTCTTCCGGTATATGGATACCCTTGAGCTGGGCCGAGCGTACCCGGATATCAGCTACCGGTTCACCGCCAACTTCACGCTCATTCATAACCTCGATATTGCCGCCCATGGCACGGAGGATATTGATCACGCCAATACGGGTCGGATTGATACCAACATGCTGCAAGGTAATATCGGAACCCGGTGCAATGCTGGCTCCCACCATATAAAACGCAGTGGACGAGATATCTGCCGGGACATCAATACTGGTCGCCGTCAATTCACCGCCAGACTGGATCGTCACCGTGCTGCCATCCACCTGCACATCGTAGCCAAAGCCTTTCAGCATGCGTTCGGTATGATCCCGGGTCGGTGCCGGTTCCGTCACGGATGTACTGCCTTCGGCGTACAAACCCGCCAGCAGCACACAGCTCTTGACCTGAGCACTGGCCATGGGCAACACGTAGTGAATACCTTTCAGAGCCTGGTTACCCTTGATTTTTAACGGTGGACGACCACCTTCTTCGGTTTCCACAATGGCGCCCATTTGTCGTAACGGATCAGCCACCCGCCCCATTGGACGCTTGCTCAAGGATTCATCACCACTCATTTCGACATCAAAAGACTGACCGGCCAACAGACCGGACAACAGCCGGATGGAGGTGCCAGAGTTGCCGACATACAGGGCATTGGCCGGTGCTTTCAAGCCATGCAGGCCAACACCATGAATGGTCACACGACCACGATGCGGGCCTTCAATCACCACACCCATATCCCGGAAGGCTTGCAAGGTTGCCAGGCTGTCTTCACCTTCGAGAAAGCCGCTGACTTCTGTAACACCATTGGCCAGCGAACCCAGCATGATGGAGCGATGAGAAATGGATTTGTCGCCAGGTACGCGAAAGGTGCCGGACAAACACTTGGCCGGTTGCACCAGATAGGAAAGAGAACTGGTTTTCATAGGTTCCACAAAGGCCCTGCGGGCAAGTATGTTTGAAAAATGATCCCGTGCAGCCTTGGCACGAGTCAGTACCCCCATCAGGGTCGTGGTGTCATTCTGGACAATGGCCTCACGTAACTGCAGGAGGTCTTTGTTAAACAGGTCCAGGGTTGCCAGTAATTGCTCCCGGTTGGCGGTAAAAATATCCCGCCACATCTCCGGGCTACTGGCAGCAATCCGGGTAAAGTCACGGAAACCACCCGCCGCATAATTGAAGATTTCTTTGTTTTCATGATTGTTGGCCAGGGTATCCACCAACGAATAGGCCAGCAAATGCGGCAGATGGCTGGTCGCGGCCAGTACTTCGTCGTGATGACCCACCGACATGATTTCGACGTCGGCTCCCACCGCTTGCCAGGCCTGCATGACCAGTTGCAGTGCGGTGTTGTCGGTATGGGCTTCGGTCGTGATGATCACCTTGTGCCGGCAGTAGAGATGTTCATCCGCCGCGGCCACCCCACTGCGTTCAGAACCGGCAATCGGGTGGCCGAGAATAAAGCGGCCAAACCCGGCCCCGAATACCGCCTTGACATCTGCAGCAACCGACCCCTTGACCGAGCCGACATCGGTAATCACCGCATGCTGCGGCAAGCTCGCACTCAATGCCTGCAGCACCGGACGTACCGATAAAATCGGCACCGATACAATCACCAGATCGGCGTCGGCAACCGCTGCCCCGGGGGAGGTTGCGTAGCGGTCAATAATGCCGGTCTCGCAAGCCAGTTCCATTGAATCGAGGTTGCGATCAAAGCCGACCACCTCGCCTACGCCCCCCTGGGCACGCAGTCCCTTGACCCAGGAGCAACCAATCAGCCCCAGGCCAATTACCGCGACCCGGTGAACAAAGAATCCATTCTCTGTGGTCAAGCCAGCACCTTCGTCAACGCATCAATAAATGTCTGGTTTTCTGCCGTCGTTCCGACCGATACCCGAATGTATCCGGGCATATCGTAGTTGGCGACCGGGCGAATAATCACCCCCATTTGCAGCAACTGCTGATTCACCGTCTGATCATCCTTGCCTTCAGGCAACTTGAAGGTCACAAAATTGGCTACTGACGGAATATAACTCAATCCCAGCGACTCAAACGCGGCAACCAACTGCGCCATACCCTGACGGTTAAGCGCAACACTGTTGGCCAGATAGTCGCTATCTTTCAGCGCTGCGGTGGCAGCGGCCAGTGCAAAGGAATCCACATTGAATGGCGGACGAACCCGGTTCATCAGGTCAGCCACAACCGGGCTGGAAACGCCATAACCGACCCGCAGCGATGCCAGACCATAGGCCTTGGAAAAAGTACGCACGACCAGCAGGTTGGGATACTGTGACAGGTAATCCAGACCGCTGGGGTAGTCTTCAACTTCGGCATATTCGAAATACGCTTCGTCCAGCAAGACCAGCACCCGCTCAGGTACCGCTGCCAGAAAAGCTTCCAGTTCTGCACGGGTACTGTAGGTACCAGTCGGGTTGTTCGGATTGGTGGCAAATACAACCCGTGTACGGTCATTGATCGCCGCCGCCATTGCCATCAGATCATGGCCAAAATTCAGGGCAGGCACTTCGATCACTTCGCCACCAATGGCGCGGGTCACCAGACCGTAAATGGAAAAAGCATGTTGCGACACAACGACGTTATCGCCCTTGTCGACAAAAACCCGCACGGCAAAATCGAGAATATCACTGGAACCGTTCCCCAGTGTCAGTTGATCCGCGGTCACGCCCAGGCGTTCACACAAGGCAGCCTTGAGATCAAAACCGGCACCATCCGGGTAACGGGTCAGTTCTGCCAGTTGCCCCTGAATGGCGGCAATCACATTCGGGCTGGGGCCAAGCGGATTTTCATTGCTGGCCAGCTTGACAATATTGGCCTCATCCAGCCCATGTTCACGCGCCAGCTCATCAATCGGTTTGCCAGGCTGATAAGGTTTCAGACCGCGCACTCCGGCAACGGCCAACTGCTGAAAATCTACACTCATGATTTGCTCTCATAGCATGGGCCAGACAAGGGAGCCGCACGGCCAGATGTCTAACACTTGTTTAATCAACCCTGTCAATCAATGGACAGACAAGGCTCGGTAACCAGGTCGCTTACAGAACGGCTTTCGGGTAAGAACCCAGCCATTTGTAATCCGCCGCAACCTGTTGCAGCTGTTCCAGCACAGTACTGATCACAGCGTCGTCACTGTGGCCTTCAAAATCAATAAAAAAGGCGTAATTCCAGGTGCCGGTACGTGCTGGTCGGGTTTCGATACGCGTCAGGCTGATTCCGGCCTGATGAAATGGCTCCAGCACCTGATACAGGGCACCCGGCTGATTGCGGCTGGACACCATGATCGAGGTTTTGTCTTCACCACTGGACAGGGTTGCCTGACGGCCAACAATCAAGAAGCGCGTGGTATTGTCCGGGCGATCTTCAATATTGGCGCTGCAGACAACCAGCTGATACAGATCAGCAGCAACTTCACCGGCAATCGCCGCACTGCCCGGTTCAAGGCTGGCACGACGCGCCGCTTCGGCATTGGAACTGAGCGCAATCCGCTCCACGTCCGGATAATGCTGGTCAAGCCAGCGTCGGCACTGCCCCAGTGACTGGGCGTGGGAGTAGATCCGTTCGATCGGTTGGGCCGGGTCTTGCGACATCAGGTGATGATGAATCCGCAGCGATACTTCGCCACAAATCTGCAAGTTTGAATCAAAAAAGCTGTCGAGGGTATGGGTCACCACACCTTCGGTCGAGTTTTCTACCGGCACCACCCCAAAATTGGCAGCACCGCTTTCCACTTCACGGAACACATCACCAATCGAGACCTGGCTGTGACAGCACACGGCATGGCCAAAATGTTTTACTGCCGCTTGTTGGGTGAAGGTCCCTTCCGGGCCAAGAAACGCCACATTCAATGGCTCTTCCAGAGCCAGACATTGCGACATGATTTCGCGAAACAGGCGCGCCATATTTTCATCCGGCAACGGGCCGGTATTACGCGCCATTACATTACGCAGTACCTGTGCTTCCCGCTCAGGACGATAAAAAATCACCGATTCACCCGGCGCTGCGTATTTTTCCTTCACCTCTGCAACCTGCTGGGCACAGCGGGCACGCTGATTGATCAACTCCTGAATTTGCCGATCAATAGAGTCAATCGACTGGCGCAGTTGTTCGAGTTCCTGAGCTTCACTCATGAGTTGCCTTGCTTCGTTAATCTGGAATGGGATCACTGACCCGACAGGCGAGCCAGTGTACAAGCTTAACCGTGGCGACGAGCGAAGTCGGCCATAAAGTCGGTTAATGCAACAACAGCCGCTTCAGAAACGGCATTGTAAATACTGGCACGCATACCACCCACACTGCGATGACCGGCCAGATTCAACAGCCCGGCCGCTTCACTCTGTTGCAGGAACAAGGAGTCCAGATTCGCATCGGCCAGGGTGAAGGGCACATTCATGATCGAGCGATTGGGAAGTGCAACCGGGTTGGCATAAAAGTCATTGGTATCGATAAACTGATACAAATGTGCCGCTTTGCGATGGTTGGCCGCCGCAATGGCCGCAATACCGCCCTGTTCTTTCAGCCATTCAAACACCAGCCCGGCCAAATACCAGCTATACGTTGGTGGTGTGTTGTACATCGAGCCGTTATCGGCACACACGGTGTAGTTGAACATCGTTGGTGTGGTTGCCCGGGCCTTGCCCAGCAAGTCATCACGAATAATGACCACACACAGGCCCGCCGGGCCGATGTTTTTCTGGGCACCGGCGTAGATCATGCCAAAACGGCTGACATCCAGCGTATCAGACAAAATCGCCGATGACAGATCCGCCACCAGAGGAACGTCGCCAGTGTCAGGAATATAATCAAACGCCACACCACCAATCGTCTCATTCGGACAGTAATGGACATAGTCGGCGTCGGCGTTGAAGGCCAATTCTGATGGTGCCGGCGCCGAGGTAAACTTATTGTCTTCGGTCGAGGCAATCACCCGGACATCCGCAAAACGCTTGCCTTCTGCCAGCGCTTTTTTTGACCATTGGCCGGTCACGATCTGATCGACCTTGCCGCTGCCGTTGGCCAGGTTTAATGGCACCATCGCAAACTGGCTGCTGGCGCCACCTTGCATAAACAACACTTTATAGTTGTCGGGAATGGCCATCAGGTCACGCAGGTCTTGTTCGGCTTTTTTGGCCACGGCAACAAAATCAGCGCTGCGGTGGCTCATTTCCATGATCGACAAGCCCTTGCCATGCCAGTCTGCCAGTTCCAGACCCGCCCGCTCCAGTACCGCACTCGGCAATGCCGCCGGGCCAGCACAAAAATTAAACACTCGGTTCATCAGATTGATTGCTCTGTATTGCAGGCGCCGGAGCGCCCCGTCCAGACGAACGCAGCTTGTTATTCTGCGTCGTCACCGTTGTCGTCGGTATTGCTTTCAACACCGGCTTCTTGATCGCTTTGATCACTATGGTCGGCCGTATCGCCGGCATCATCAGCGTTCGCCAATACCGCCAACAGGGCTTCATCATCTTCCGGATCACAGATCCGTTCCAGCCCGACCAGCTTTTCTTTCTCGCTGACACGAATCAGGGTCACACCCTGGGTGTTACGACCCAACAGTGATACTTCGTTGACATGGGTACGCACCAGCGTGCCCTGATCGCTGATCAGCATCACTTCATCACCGTCGAACACTTGCACGGCTCCCACCATACGGCCGTTACGATCGTTGGTGACCATGGCAATCACACCTTGTGTGCCGCGCCCCTTGGTCGGGAACTCCGTCACTTCCGTGCGTTTGCCAAAACCACGCTCTGAAGCGGTGAGAATCGCACCGTTTTCTTCTGGAATGATCAGTGCAATAACGCTCTGGTCCTGACCCAGTGTGATGCCTCGCACCCCACGGGCTGTACGTCCCATCGGCCGTACTCCGCCTTTGCCTTCGCTGTCCTGGCCTTCATAAAAACGCACCGCTTTACCGGCATCAGACAGCAGCATGATATCGCGCGAGCCATCGGTAATGGCCACACCAACCAGATGATCACCGTCATCCAGCTCACAGGCGATCAAACCGCTGGAGCGTGGACGGGAAAACTGGTCGAGCGAGGTTTTCTTCACCGTGCCGCGAGCGGTGGCCATAAAGACAAAGTTGTCTTCACGGTACTCGACCACGGGCAGGATGGCGGTAATACGTTCGCCTTCATCCAGTGCCAGTACATTGACAATCGGACGGCCTTTGGCATTACGGCTGGCTTGCGGAATATTGTACACCGTCAGCCAGTACACCTTGCCCGCATCGGTAAAGCACAACACGGTATCGTGACTGTTCACCACTAACAGGTGTTCGATGAAATCTTCATCTTTTACTGACGTGGCAGAACGTCCTTTACCACCGCGCTTTTGGGCCTGATAGGCATCGATCGGCTGGGTCTTGGCGTAACCGCTGTGGGACAGCGTCAGCACCAGATCCTCTTCCGGAATCAGGTCAGCCATGCTCAGGTCGCGCTTCACCGCCATGATTTCGGTCTTGCGCTCATCGCCATACTCTGCCCGAATGGCTTCCAGCTCTTCCCGGATCACTGTCATCAAGCGATCGGCACTACCAAGAATCTCCAGATATTCGGCGATTTCTTCCAGTTTTTGCTGGTACTCTTCGATCAGTTTTTCATGTTCCAGGCCGGTCAGTTTTTGCAGTCGCAGATCCAGAATGGCTTGTGCCTGGGCCGGCGACAAATGGTATTTGCCATCCCGGAAGCCAAATTCTTCCGGCAGGTCATCCGGGCGACAGGCGTCTTCACCGGCTCGCTCCAGCATGTCCAGGACATCGCCCGGATGCCAGGCGGTAACGATCAGTTTTTCCTTCGCTTCGGCAGCGTTGGTGGATTCCTTGATCAACTGGATCACCGGATCAATATTCGCCAGTGCCAGTGCCAGACCTTCCAGCAAGTGGCCGCGCTCCCGGGCCTTGCGCAGATCAAAAATGGTGCGACGGGTAACGACTTCACGACGGTGCTTGACGAAAGCTTCCAGCAGCTGCTTCAGGTTCAGCGTGCGGGGCTGGCCTTCGACCAGTGCCACAACGTTGATGCCGAACACGCCTTGTAACTGGGTCTGGGCGAACAGGTTGTTGAGCACGACTTCGGGCATTTCACCACGACGCAGCTCTATCACAATCCGCATACCGTCCTTGTCGGACTCATCACGCAGTTCGGTAATGCCTTCCAGTTTTTTTTCCTTGACCAGCTCGGCAATTTTTTCAATCAAGCGGGCCTTGTTCACCTGATAAGGAATCTCGGTGAACACAATACTGACCTTGCTGTTCTTTTCGTCGGTTTCAAAATGGTGGCGAGCACGCAGATAAATGCGACCTCGACCGGTGCGATAGGCTTCAATAATGCCGTCACGACCATTAATAAAGGCGCCCGTCGGGAAATCCGGCCCCGGGATGTATTCCATCAGGGCGTCGATATCAAGATCCGGGTTGTCAATCAGCGCCAGACAACCGGTCAATACTTCGGTCAGGTTATGCGGCGGAATATTGGTTGCCATACCCACGGCGATACCGGAGGAACCATTCACCAGCAAATTGGGCACACGGGTCGGCAATACTGCCGGAATCTGCTCGGTACCGTCGTAGTTGGGCACCCAGTCGACGGTTTCCTTTTCGATATCACCCAGCATGTCGTGGCTGATTTTATCCATGCGGATTTCGGTATAACGCATGGCTGCGGCCGAGTCGCCGTCGACCGAGCCAAAGTTACCCTGGCCATCCACCAGCGTGTAACGCATGGAAAAATCCTGCGCCATACGCACAATAGTGTCGTAAACAGCAGAGTCACCGTGCGGGTGATATTTACCAATGACATCACCAACCACCCGAGCGGATTTTTTGTATGGCTTGTTCCAGTCGTTGTTCAGTACGTTCATCGCATGCAAAACACGACGATGCACCGGTTTGAGACCATCCCGAACATCGGGCAATGCTCGCCCGACAATTACGCTCATGGCGTAATCAAGGTACGATTGTTGCAATTCATCTTCGATGTTAATCGGGAGAACTTCTTTGGCTAACTCACCCATAGACTATTAAGATCCGTGCTGTATCGCTTGGCCACATACCGTGGCGATGGCATTCACTTGACTGTATTGATTAACAGAACAACCGCCGGAGCAGGCAGCAATCACAACCGCTACCCATTCGTACCGCTGCCCTGGCTGCAGACAACAGACTGGTTCAGAACCAGCGTTATTTTGCAGCGCAAAACAAAGCGCGCATCATACCATAAAAGCCCCGATAACCTAATACACTCCCTGCCAGAAGCGTCTCAGAACAACCACAAGCCCAGCATTAACAAAATACCCGGCAACGAACATCTTTTCGGGCAAAAGCGCTCCATTGCCCTTGACGGCCGCCCAAACCGCACTTTTGGATTCCAATCTTGCAGACTCTGCAAGTCTGCGGTCGCGAACACTCCGGGCGGTGGATATAATCGTCTTCGTGCCCGCCACCGTTGACGGCGATCTACTCTCTTTTTACATGAGGATTATTCATGACTGCAGACCTCCGTCTCAACGCTCGCTGGCTGGTGCCAATGGACGGTAATCAACCGATCATCGAACACGCTTCGGTTTTTGTAACAAACGGCCGTATTGAAGCCATTGAGTCGTCAGAATCTGAGCGTGACGCCCGGCAAACCATCGAATTGCCCCACCATGCACTGCTGCCCGGCTATATCAATGCCCATGGTCATGCCGCGATGTCGCTGTTCCGGGGAATGGCGGATGATTTACCCTTGATGACCTGGCTGCAGCAGCATATCTGGCCTGCCGAGACCCAATGGGTGAACAGTGACTTTGTCCGTCAGGGTACCGAACTGGCGATGGCGGAAATGATTCGTTCCGGCACCACCACCTTTGCCGATATGTACTTTTATCCGCAGGATGCCATTGCGGCCTCGCTGACCGTCGGCATGCGCCACGTTAACCTGATGCCGGTTCTGGATTTTCCTACCAACTACGCCAGCAACGCCGATGACTATCTACAGAAAGCCCTGGCAGTCCATACCCAGTGCCAACAGCACGATCTGCTGACATTGGGACTCGGGCCTCATGCCCCCTACACCGTCTCCGATGCTCCTTTGCGCCAGGTACGCGCCATGGCTGATGAGCTGCAGCTACCGGTACAGATCCATTTGCATGAAACCGCCTTTGAGGTGCAAGACAGCCTGGAAAAATACGGCAAGCGCCCTATCGAACGCCTGTTCGATCTGGGCTTTCTGGCCCCTGGCGTCAGCTGTGTCCATATGACCCAGATCAACGACCAGGACCTCGAGCTTATGCGCCAGAGCGGTGCCAGCGTCGTCCACTGTCCGGAATCCAATCTGAAACTTGCCAGTGGCTTTTGCCCCACGGCTCGGCTGTTGCAGGCCGGTATTCCGCTCGGACTGGGCACCGATGGTGCCGCCAGCAACAACGACCTGAACCTGCAGGCCGAAATGAAAACCGCTGCCATGCTGGCCAAGGCCGTCGCCGCCGATGCCGCCGCCGTACCGGCCTTGCAAGCCTTGCATATGGCCACGCTGGGCAGTGCCCAGGCATTGGGCATCGACCAGCACACCGGTTCGATTGAAGTTGGCAAATGGGCTGATTTACAAGCAGTTGACCTGTCGCAGCTATCACAGCAACCACTGTATGATCCAATATCCCAGCTGGTTTACACCGACAGCAGTCGTTATACCAGCCATGTCTGGGTGGCTGGCCAGGCGCTGTTGCATAACGCCGAGTTTACCCACATAGATATCGACCAGCTGACCGCCACTGCGCGCCAGTGGTCACAACGTATTCGTCCGAATTAACCCAAGACCTCGACGGGACAACAGGAAACAATGATGACCGAACACAGTACAGCAAACGTCGACCACGCCGAAGTCGCCAAATTTGAAGCCCTGGCCAGCCGCTGGTGGGACCCGGAAAGCGAATTCAAACCCCTGCACGATATCAACCCATTACGCTGCAACTACATCGACCAGGCTGCCGAACTGGCTGGCAAACAGGTTCTGGACGTTGGCTGTGGTGGTGGTTTGCTCAGCGAAGCCATGGCCCAGCGAGGTGCCACGGTTACCGGTATCGATATGGGTGAAGCGCCGCTGAATATCGCCCGTTTGCACGCCCTCGAATCCGGCGTCAAAATTGATTACCAGCATATTGCCGTTGAAGCACTGGCCGAACAGCAACCGGCCAGTTTCGACGTCGTCACCTGCCTCGAAATGCTTGAGCACGTACCCGACCCGGCTTCCATCATCCGTGCGTGTGCCACTCTGGTAAAACCCGGCGGCCATGTGTTTTTCTCTACCTTGAATCGCAACCCCAAAGCTTATGGCATGGCGATTATCGGAGCGGAATACCTGTTAAAAATGCTACCGGCCGGTACCCACGATTACACCAAATTCATCAAGCCCAGTGAGCTGACACGCTGGTGCCGCCAGGCTGATTTGCAAGCGACCCATATTACCGGCATGACCTATAACCCGCTGTTCAAAAGCTACAAACTGAACGACCAGGATGTCAGCGTCAATTACCTGATGACCACCATCCGGCCAGCACAGGACGACGTATGAGCCAGCCGCATCCACACGCCATCCTGTTCGACCTGGATGGCACCCTGCTCGACAGTGCCCCCGACTTTTTTGGTGTTGTCAATTCGCTGCGACAAGAACAGGGCAAGCCCCCTCTGGACCATAAAACCATTCGCCAGCAAGTCAGTAATGGCGGTGCGGCACTGACCGAAATCACCTGGGAAATAAGCCGGGATCACCCGGAATTCAGTGACTACCGCGAGCAGTTGCTCAACCGTTATGGCGACTACCTTGCCACCGCCAGCGCCTTGTTTCCCGGCTTCCGGGCCGTACTCGATGAATTGCAACTGCTGGGGGTGCAATGGGGCATTGTCACCAACAAACCACGCCGTTTTGCTGTTCCCTTGCTGGAAAAGCTGACCATTAGCGCACCGGTACTGGTCTGTGCCGACGATGTTCGTATCGCCAAACCAGACCCGGAAAGCCTGCTGCTGGCCGCAGCCCAGCTGGAACTGCAACCGGAGGCCTGCTGGTATGTGGGCGACCATCTGCGCGATATTCAAGCCGGCAAGGCTGCCGGTATGCGCACCATTGCCGCCCTGTTTGGTTATATAGAAGACCACGATGACCCGCAGCGCTGGCAAGCCGATAACAGTATTCATACCGCGGATGAACTGATCACCTTGCTCGGCCGCTAGCCGCCACCCTGTTGATCAGCACCACCAGGGCGGCGTATCGGTTGATCCAGGCCATCCCCCTGACCCGAACCACCAGACCAAGGATTTTCGCATGACCGCAACACAAGCCCTGCAAGGGCGTACTATTCTGATCACCGGCGCTGGCTACGGAATTGGCCGCGAAGCAGCCCTGACTTATGCCCGGGCCGGAGCCACCGTTTTATTGTTGGGACGTACCCAGGAAGCCCTGAACGATACCTACGACCTGATTGAAGCCGAGCAATTGCCACAAGCCGCCGTTATGCCGTTTGATCTGGAAACCAGCGACGAAGAACCTTACCGTCAGTTGGCCGAGATGATCGAAACCCACTTTGGGCATCTGGATGGCTTGCTGTTGAATGCCGGTGTGCTCGGCCAGCGTACCCCCATCGACAACTACCATGCCGACACCTGGATGAAGGTGATGCAAATTAACCTCAACAGCCAGTTTTTACTGATCAAGCAGCTGCTGCCATTGCTGCACAAGGCACCCGCCGATGCCGCCATTCTGTTTACCAGCAGTAGCGTTGGCCGTGTTGGTCGCGCTTATTGGGGAGCTTATTCGGTATCCAAATGCGCTACCGAAGGGCTGATGCAGGTACTCGCGCAAGAGCTGGAAAACACCAGCAATATCCGCGTCAATGCCATCAACCCGGGAGCGACCCGCACCACCATGCGGGCAGCCGCTTATCCGGTTGAAAACCCCGCCGATGTAACTCCTCCCAGTGATATTATGCCGTTGTACCTGCATTTGATGAGCCCGGCATCGACCGGTATTCATGGCCAGAGCCTGGACGCCCAGGGCGAACACGCATTTCGCCCGGAATAGACCACCAGCGGACTCAGGCTGAATGAGATGTCTGGCCGGGGTGTTCTCCGGTCAGACACTCTTGCTCCGATTCCCTCGCCATTCTCTCTGCTCTCTATATCCACGCCACGTCAACAACTGACAATAAATTGACTTGCTGCGTCAAAAATATGTTCTTTTTAATGACACCAACCAAGAGTATTTTTCAGCAAAGCCGATGCTATAAAGACAAGTTATTGAGTTATATAGTATTTTATCAACACCAGAGTTCAGGCATTAACTTTGCTTATGAACTATAATCTGGTCATAAAACAACAAGAGGCAAGATGGGGTGAACCGATCACAACGCAGTAACCCGCCTGGGCCGAACGACGCCACCGTTATTGATGACCCCATTCGACCCGAAACCCTGCTTCATCTCGCCCTGCAACTCCAGAGCACGCTGGAACTGCGACTGCTGATTGAACTCTTCTTCCAGAATATCCAGAACACTATCCCTATTGATGGCATCAGCTATCGCTCGTATGACCTGCCTATGGCGGTCTGCCTCGGGCGGGTTGGCCCACACCGGGTCAATCACTCCCTGAATCTTCATGATGATGACCTGGGCGAACTGATTTTTTTTCGCGCCACCCCCCTGTATGACCACGAACAATCCTGCTTGCACGTACTGCTTGGGGTTTTACGCCATCCTCTGCGTAATGCCTTGCTGTATCAGAAAGTACGGGATGCCTCGTTTCGTGACCCCTTGACCGGAGCTGGTAACCGGATTGCCATGGAACAGACGCTGGAGCGGGAAATTGAACTGAGCCATCGCCATAACCAGCAACTGTCGCTCTTGATGCTCGATATGGATAACTTCAAGGCGATTAACGACCAGTATGGCCACAACAGTGGCGATGAAGTACTACAAAGCGCGGTACAAGCCATTACCGACTGTATGCGCCAGACGGACCTGTGCTTTCGTTTTGGAGGGGAAGAGTTTCTGGTATTACTCAGCAATGCCCATCAGAGCGATGCCATGATTGTTGCCAACCGGATTCGCGAGACCATCAGCCAACGGCGTATTTCATCACATGGGGTCAATATCGCTGCCACCGCCAGTATTGGCTGTGCCAGCCTGAGGGTATCTGACAGTCGCCGCAGTCTGATTCATCGTGCCGACCAGGCGCTGTACAGCGCCAAGCATCAGGGACGCAACCGGGTGGTGGGTGAGCAGGCATTGCCAGAATCCTGCGCCACGCCACCGGATTAATACCAGAACGGATCAGGCTTCGGGGTTACGCCGCTTGGGACGTGGGCCAACCTGCTGACGTATTTTTTGACGCTTTTGCTGGCGCTGGAATTGTTCTTTTTCTTTCCCGACCAACCGACGCACGCGTTTACGCTCCAGGCTGACCGAGTCTGACAGGTCATTCAGCTCACGCTGGCCCAGCTCAACCCAGGTACCGACCGGAATATTGGATGGCAGAAAAATACAGCCATAGCGCACCCGTTTAAGACGACTGACTTCAATTCCCTGGCTTTCCCACAAGCGCCGCACTTCGCGGTTACGACCTTCCATCACCACCACGTGATACCACTTGTTCTGGCCTTCGCCATCGAAGTATTTCACATCGGCAAACTTGGCCATGCCGTCATCCAGCAAGACGCCTTCTTTCAGCCGGGTAATCATCGCCTCATCCACATCACCCCGAACCCGCACCGCGTACTCACGATCGACACCGGTCGATGGATGCATCAACCGGTTGGCCAGTTCACCATCGGTGGTGAACAGCAGCAAACCACTGGTATTGATATCCAGACGGCCAACATTGATCCAGCGTTCGCCTTTGGTTTTGGGCAAGTGATCAAAAACCGTCGGGCGCTTCTCCGGGTCGGTACGGCTGCACACTTCGCCCACCGGCTTGTTATAAGCCAGCACGCGGCGATCCCGGCCAATATCATCCAGCTTGAGCGGGCGACCATCGAGGCGCACATCATCATACTTATCGGCGCGATCACCCAATACGGCGGTTTTGCCATTCAGGCCCACACGGCCCTCAGCAATCCAGCGTTCGGCTTCACGACGGGAGCTGGCAATGGCACTGACGGCCAGGATTTTTTGTATACGTTCTTTCATGACGGTTTATCTTGTTTACGGGCATCCTCTGCATCATCTTCCGATGCCGCTGAGTCTGCAGGTGTCTGGGAAGCGTCCCGCTGTGCTGGTTGTTGCAGCCGGTCGATCAAATCGTCAAGCTGCTTCCGGGCGGGGACGCCCTCTGTATTGCTACCTTTGGTGATCTTGTTATTGCTGCCTGAGTCATGCTCATTACGGGCCAGCAAATTCTGTTCAACTCGGGCGACCAGTGCATCGGCCTCGGCCAAGTCATCGGCGGTGGCATCCAGAACATCGGCACCACGCCGAGCGACGTCTTCGTCGCGGGTAAATGTGTAATCTTCATCGGGACGGCGCCTGGCGTCGGCATTCTCGCCCAACGCCTGCTTGCGATTGTCCTCATCCAGCTCTCGGATAGCCATCAGAGAGGGTAGTTGATCAAGGCTACTGAGGCCAAAATAATCGAGAAATTCTGCCGTGGTGGCGAACAGCGCTGGCCGCCCCGGTACATCACGATGGCCGACCACCTTGATCCATTCACGCTCCAGCAAGGTCTTGATAATACCGGAACTGACCACCACGCCACGTACATCTTCAATATCACCTCGGGTCACTGGTTGTCGATAGGCGATCAGCACCAGGGTTTCCAGTAAAGCCCGGGTATAACGCGGTGGCCGCTCCTGCCATAACCGGCTGACCCAGGGCATGGTGTGCTGACGCACCTGCAATCGATAGCCACTGGCGACCTTGACCAGTTCAATACCTCGCCCCTGTAGCTGCTGATCCAGCAACTCAAGGGCAGCGCGCAGTTCTGAATTAAGCGGTTTCTGCGACTCCTCAAACAGGCTGGCCATACGCTCCAGCGACATCGGTGCGGCATGAACCAGCATCGCAGCTTCCAGTACAGCAGCCAGCTGCTCTGCTGTCAGGCCATGGCGAACCAGTGACTGATTGCGGTGATGACGGTCAGGATTATTCATCGTCAGTGTACTCTCCGCTTGCGGGCTTCATCCGCACATGGATCGGACCAAATGGCTGCTGTTGCACCAGCTCGATCAGTTTTTCTTTTACCAGTTCCAGCACCGCCAGAAAGGTCACAACAACCCCCAGACGACCTTCCGTCGGATCAAACAGCTGCAGGAACGGGCTGAATTCATCGCCATCCAGTCGCTCCAGTACCTGGCTCATACGCTCCCGGGTTGATAGCTGCTCACGTTGTACTTCGTGATGTTCGGTACGGTCAGCCCGCCGCAGAATATCGGCATAGGCCAGCATCAGCTCCCGCATGTCAACATCCGGGTGCATACGGGTCACTGTCGGCTGCTCGATACGAAGGCTGGCCTGTTGCCAGTCCCGCTCCATACGCGGCAGGGCATCCAGGTCTTCAGCGGCCGTCTTGAAACGCTCATATTCCTGCAAGCGGCGGATCAGCTCGGCGCGAGGGTCTTCTTCTTCATCATCACTGCCGTCACTGTGACGAGGCAACAGCATGCGGCTTTTGATTTCTGCCAGCATGGCGGCCATGACCAGATACTCCCCCGCCAGCTCCAGCTGCATTTCTTGCATCACATCAATGTAGCGCAGGTACTGATCAACAATATCAGCCACGTTGACGTCGAGAATATCCAGGTTCTGTTTGCGAATCAGGTACAGCAGCAGATCCAGTGGCCCTTCAAATTGCTCCAGAATCACCTCCAGCGCATCGGGAGGTATGTACAAATCCAGCGGCAACTGGGTCAGGGGCTGCCCTTGTACCAAAGCAAAGGATATCGCTGGCGGCGTCGACTCAAAAGATTCGGTCACTTCAGTGACATCCACAGCGGCAACGGAGGTATTGCCGGGTGCTGGGGCGGCGTTATTCTGCGCGTGTGTCACAGCCTCTCCTAGCGATAGCTTAATCCCATGGCCTCGCGCACTTCATCCAGTGTCGCTCGCGCTGCATCCCGCGCGTTGTCGGTACCATCCGCAATCAGACTGCGGAGCAAATCCGGCTCGTTTTCATATTGTGCCGCGCGGGCACGAATCGGTTCCTGCTCAGCCACGATCGCATCGATCACCGGCTGCTTGCATTCCAGACATCCCCACTCACCACCACGACAGGCGCCCTGGACACGCTGCTGCAGTGATTCATCGGAATAGACCTGATGAAAGGGCCATACCGGGCACACATCCGGGTTGCCGGGGTCTGTCAGCCGGACTCGTGCCGGATCGGTACGCATGGTGCGGATTTTCTGGCTGACCTCATCAGGCTCAGCGCGTAATGGAATAAAATTATTCCCGGAGCTGGACATTTTTTCGCCGTCCAGGCCGGGCATTTTCGCCGTAGCCGTCAGCATTTCATGGGGTTCCGGCAGAATGGTTCGCCCTACGCCTTCAAGATAACCGATCAGGCGTTCCCGATCGGATAGCGTCAGGCTGACCTGTTCCCGCACCAGCGCTTGGGCAGTCAACAAGGCGTCGTTATTGCCATGCGAAAGAAAATCCCGCCGCAATTCCTTGTACAGCTTGCCGGTCTTTTTACCGATTTTTTTTAACGCCAGCCGGGCATGGTCTTCAAACCCGGCTTCGCGGCCGTATAAATGATTAAAACGGCGGGCCAGATCTCGCGCCATTTCGATATGAGCCACCTGATCGGCACCGACCGGCACCAGACCGGCACGATAGGTCAGAATATCGGCGGCTTGCAGCAAGGGGTAACCCAGAAGGCCATACGTCGATGATTCCGATTCATGCAGGGACGATTTTTTGTCTTTGTAGCTCGGTACCCGCTCCAGCCAGCCTTGTGGCGTCAGCATCGACAGCAACAAATGCAGCTCGGCTTGCTCCGGTATTTTGCTTTGGATAAATAATGTCGCAGACCCCGGATTGATCCCCGCTGCCAGCCAGTCGATCAGCATGTCCCAGACATGGGTCGACAATGCCTGTGGCTGCTCGTACTCAGTGGTCATGGCGTGCCAGTCGGCAACAAAGAAAAAACATTCATATTCGTGCTGCAAACGCACCCAGCTTTTTAATACGCCGTGATAGTGCCCGAGATGCAACCGCCCTGTCGGGCGCATACCGGAAACCACGCGCCGCTGGGAATCCATGGAGCTCAAATAACATCCCTCTTGTATTGATCCTGATACGGACTACCTGCCAAACGCAGGTGCCAGTGACAACAAATACGGATAACCCGATTCACCGAACGGGTTTTCAAAACAAGCGGGCGATACCTACCGCCTGCCGCACCTCAGCCATCATGGGTTCACTGATGGCGCGAGCGCGGGCAGCACCGGCCTGCAGCTGTTCTTCGATATCCTGGGGACGGCTCATCAAGTCGTTGTAACGCTCCCGTGATTCAGCCAGCTCAGCGTTGATCAGCTCGAACAGTTGTTTCTTCGCTTCACCCCAGGCAATACCATCAGCAAAGGCCTGGCGCATGGCGGCGGTTTGTTCGTCGGAAGCAAAGGCTTGCCAGATCTGGAAGACCGCAGAGGTATCCGGGTCTTTGGCTTCACCGGGTTCCAACAGGTTGGTCTTGATCTTGTTGATGTGTTTTTTCAGTTGTTTCTCAGGCAAAAAGAGCGGAATGGTATTACCGTAGCTTTTGCTCATTTTACGACCGTCCAGCCCTTGCAGTACGGCCACCTGATCACTCACAACGTAATCGGGCAGCGTCAGAATCGGGGCCTTGTTGGCATAGATATGGTTAAAACGCTGGGCGATATCGCGGGCCATTTCCACATGCTGGATCTGATCCTTGCCAACCGGTATATGTGTGGCACCAAACATCAGGATATCCGCTGCCATTAGTACCGGGTAGCTGAACAGGCCCATGCTGATGCCTTTGTCGGCATCCACACCGTCGGCTACGTTGACGTCCACGGATGCCTTGTAGGCATGTGCCCGGTTCATCAATCCCTTGGCGCAAATACAGCTGAGAACCCAACACAGTTCCGTGATCTGGGGAATATTTGACTGCCGGTAAAAAACGGCTTTGCTGGTATCCAGCCCCAAGGCAAGCCAGGTCGCGGCAATTTCCTTGGTGGACTGTTGGACCGCGGCCGGGTCCTGACATTTGATCAGGGCATGATAATCTGCCAGAAAATAGAACGACTCGTTGGTGTCTTCCTGGCTGGCTTCAATGGCTGGCCGAATGGCTCCGACGTAGTTCCCCAAATGAGGTGTTCCGGAGGTGGTAATGCCGGTCAGAACCCGTTTGGGGCCGTTTGGCGCAGTGGCATTCGAAGCGTCTTGAGTCATTCTAATCATCCAGGCAAGCGAAACAACAAAACGCGCATCATACCGGTTTTATCCCCGACTGACAGCCCGGCCGATGACTAGTCGAGGATATCCGCCGCATCCCCGACCCCTTGTCGAATCAGCTCTGGTGCGTCGCCGGTCATATCAATCACGGTCGTGGCTTCAAAACCGCAATAACCGCCATCAATAATCAGATCGAGCTGGTTTTCCAGGGTTTGACGAATATCGTAAGGATCGGACAGCGGCATATCGTCTCCGGGCATAATCAATGAACTGGTCATCAGTGGTTCATCCATGGCCTCCAGCAAGGCCATGGCGATGGCGTTGTCTGGTACCCGAATACCGATGGTGCGTTTTTTCGGGTGCATCAGCAGTCTTGGTACTTCACGGGTGGCGGGCAAAATAAACGTGAATGCCCCCGGTGTATGGGCTTTGAGCAACCGGTACTGGCTGTTGTCTACCTTGGCAAACGTTGCCAATTCAGAGAAATCCCGACACAACAAAGTAAAATTGTGTTTCGGCCCCAGCTGGCGCAAACGCTGGATTGTTTCTGTGGCTTTTTTGTCTCCGATACGGCACGCCAGCGCATACGAGCATTCGGTGGGAATAATACCAACGCCGCCTTTGCGCAGCACTTCAACAGCCTGATTAATCAGTCGTGCCTGGGGATTGTCTGGATGAATCTGTAAAAATTGGCTCATGTTAACTCCTGTCTCTTTCAATCAATCTGCCATCTTGATCATACGCCGACGGTCACTCGCCTGCTTAAAAAACCATAACGCAGATCAACGGCAACCCGTGCTCAACATGGCGCGGAGGAAGAAGCTGACCATTGCTGCCACACCGGGGTAATCAGCGACGGATAAGCCGGCATCATACCCAGCTCGAGGCCAAAACGGTTCGGGCCGTGGTAATCACTACCGCAGGAGCCGAGCATATTGAACTCCCGCGCCAGCGAGGCCATCTGCCCCGCCTGATTGCTGTCCATTTTACCGTAACTGACTTCCAGCGCCTGACCACCCGCAGCGATAAAATCCCGCACACAGCTGCGTAATTTGGTACGGGTCATATTGTAAAGGTGGGCATGGGCCAACACCGGTATGCCACCCGCTGCCACAATCCACTCCACTGCAGTAGCCATATCAGGCCAGCCGCTTTTGACGTCACCGATCTTCCCCGCACCCAATAATTTGCTAAACGCCTGCTGCACACTGGGCACCAGGCCTTTCTCGACCAGGTATTTGGCAAAATGTGGACGCCCCAACTGATCCGCTGTGGTGTTACCGAAGGCTATCACTTCTGCCAGCGGGATCTCACACCGCAGTTTTTTCGCCAGCCGCGCAGCGATAATTTCTGCCCGCGCTGCCCGCACAGTACTCTGATGCTGTTCCGCCTGTTGCATCACCGCCGCCTCCGGATCAAAGCCGAGCCCGACAATATGTACCGATACACCACTCCAGACAGTCGACAGCTCAATTCCGGGGATCAGCTGTATCCCCAGCTCCGCTGCGGTATGCTGGCCGCGACGGAACCCGTCAACCGTATCGTGGTCTGTGATCGCCAGAGTTTTGATACCGCGCTCGGCAGCAAGACGCACTAGCTCGTCTGCCGGAAAGTGGCCATCGGAGGCATTGCTGTGGCAGTGTAAATCGATCTCTGAGTTCACATGGACGCTCTTGGTAGGTTCAGCCATAATCGGCCTATTGTAATGGGACATAGAATGCGAAGCGAATGAAGTTACTCCTGGATTTTTTACCGATCGTTGTTTTTTTTCTGACCTACAAGTTCGCTCCCGAGCTGATTGAGTGGGTATCGCCTTGGTTGAATGTCGACCAGCAGGCCTCATTACATGCCATGGAACCGATCGTACTGGCCACCGCCGTACTGATTCCGGCCACCATTTTGCAAATCCTTTATACCCGCTTCACCACGGGTAAAATCGAGAACATGCATCTGGTGACTCTGGCTCTGGTGGTACTGATGGGCGGCGCCACGGTTATTCTGCAGGACAAAACCTTTATTCAATGGAAACCCACCGTTGTAAACTGGCTGTTTGCAGCGGCTTTTCTGGGTACCTACTGGATCACAGGAAAAACCCTGCTGCAGCGTATGATGGGGCAGAACCTGACGCTTCCTACGCAAGTCTGGGTTCAGCTGAACTACGCCTGGGTGGCTTTTTTCCTGCTGAGTGGCATCACCAACCTGCTGGTTGCCTATAACTTTTCTGAAGATATCTGGGTTAACTTCAAACTGTTTGGCCTATTGGGACTGACCATTGTATTTATCGTGGCGCAGTCGATATTTTTATACAAATACATGAATCACGAGGAGTCCTGAACCATGTGGTATGCCATTATCAGTCAAGACGTTGACAACAGTCTCGATCAGCGCCTGTCTGCCCGTCCGGCCCATTTGAAGCGTTTGCAAACCCTGTCGGACGAAGGCCGTTTACTGGTTGCCGGGCCTCATCCTGCCATCGATAGCGACGATCCAGGCAAGGCCGGATTTACCGGCAGCCTGGTGATTGCCGAATTCAACTCACTGCACGATGCCCAGCAGTGGGCTGACAGTGACCCTTATATCGATGCGGGCGTATACCAGCAGGTCATCGTAAAACCGTTCAAGAAAGTGTTGCCTTAAGGCAACCCGCAAGGAGTAAGACGTGAAACTGTTAACGCAACTGGGGTTATGCCTGATCATCTCCGCAGGCACAACAGCGACAAGCGGCGCTCAGGCAGAACAAACCGCGGCCGGTGACAGTTATGTTGCCGTCTCTGCCGGTTCAAAACGCTATGTCACCGACACGCTGTGGCTGCAACTGCGTTCCGGCCCTTCTGCCCAACACCGGATTATCCAGGCGCTGAAAAGCGGTGAGCACCTGACCCTGATTGGCGAAAATACCGATGCTGGCTATTCACTGGTACGAACCAGCAAGAACAACGAAGGCTGGGTTCTGACCCGCTACCTCGACAACCAGCCCACCGCACGGGAACATCTGGTTGTTGTCAACCAGGAGCTGGAACGGACCAAAGCAGAACTCACCACTGCAACCGAACGCCTGCAAGCCCTGGAGACAGAGGTCAAAGGATTACGTTCCGAACGCAGCGACCTGGAGCAAAAAACCGTTCAGGTCACCCAGGAACTGAACAATATCCGTGAAGTATCTTCTGGTGCGCTGGCACTGGATGAAAAAGCCCGCAAATTATCGACCCGTAATCAGGAGCTGGAAATCCAGCTCGAAGCGATAAGTGTCGAAAACGCACAATTACGCGAAGACCGCGACCTTAACCGCCTGATTTATGGTGGAGGTCTGGTCTTTCTCGGCATTCTGGCCGGCTTGATCCTGCCTTCCCTTCGTGGTGGTCGCAAGCACACCAGCAGCTGGTCCTGATCGCGGCCCGGCACCGCCCGTCATTCCGGCCGGTGCCGGAATGACACCGGCCTGATACCTATTTATTTCTGGAGTAAATCGATGTTCCGTCGTTTGTTAGTTAAACAGCTACTGGCCCTGAGCGCCGTTTTGATGTTATCCCCCGCCTGGGCCGATGCCACCCCGCAAGCACCGGTTGCCGTCCGCCTGACCACCAATATGGGTGTTATTGAGCTGGCCCTGGATCGTAACAAGGCCCCCATTTCGGTAGAGAACTTTCTGACCTATATGAACAGCGGCCATTACAATCAAACGCTGTTCCACCGCGTTATCGACGATTTCATGATTCAGGGCGGCGGCTTCACCACCGACATGCGCCAGCGTGCTACCTTGCCTCCCATTGCCAACGAAGCTGAAAACGGCTTGAAAAACGTACGGGGCAGCATCGCCATGGCTCGCCGGAACGATCCAGCCAGCGCCACCAGCCAGTTTTTTATCAACCTGAGCGATAACCACTTTCTCGATAACGGCAGCCGGGGTTTCGGTTACGCTGTATTCGGCAAGGTCACCAAGGGGATGGATGTAGTGGATGCCATCGGCAAGGTCAAAACCCTGCGAGGAGACAAACCCGCAGAGCCGGTGATCCTTATCAGTGTGGAAAAAATCCAGTAGCGACCGGCAGCAGCCAGTCACAGCCATACCGGTGCCTTGTTCACTTTTTCCGGTATGACTGAATCCGATACCCATTTCCTGTAACGCCATGGCCAACATGACCTCCCACTCCGCTTCGTCTTCTCCTCTCGCTCTGGGCAATGCCGATATTATCTGGCAAAACGATGATCTGCCGGTATCCCGACAGTTTCACGACCCTTACTTTTCCCTGCACGATGGTCTGGCCGAAAGCCGCTATGTTTTCCTGCAACACAATCAGCTGCCACAGCGCTGGGCCGACTGGCATGGGCCTTTCTGTATCGTCGAAACCGGGTTTGGCACCGGGCTGAATTTTCTCGCTACCTGGCAGGCCTTCCAGCAACACGCCGGCCCTGACTGCTGGTTACACATCACCAGCATTGAGAAATACCCACTCAGCCGCCAGCAGCTCGCCAGGGCACTGGCACACTGGCCGGAACTGGCAGAGCTGAGCGAGCAATTACTCACTCAGTACCCGGACGCCATTCGTGGCTTCCACAGCCTCTGTTGGCCCGCACAACGGGTACAACTAACGCTGGTACTGGACGATGTAGACAATGCCCTGAGCGAACTGTCCGGGCCGGTTCATGCATGGTATCTGGACGGCTTTGCTCCGGCGACCAATCCGCAGATGTGGCAACCCGAGCTGTTTAACCAGATTCGCCGCCTGAGTTGTCGTCATCCCCACCTGGCAGGCACTACCACCCTGGCCACCTTTACCGCTGCCAGTGCTGTACGCCGCGGGTTACAAGGAGCCGGGTTTCAGGTCAACAGGCCCAAGGGCTTCAACGGCAAACGGGAAATGCTGGCGGCAACATACGCCGCCACCATTGGCCCAGAGCGTCCACCCGAAGCCAACACCCAACCATGGCTGACACCGGTGCGGCCATGGTTAATAGAGAACACTACCGAGACCGACACGCCCGATCTCGCCATGGTCGTTGTCGGCGCTGGGCTGGCCGGTGCCACCACCGCCAGAGCCCTGGCAGAACGGGGGATGCCGGTAAGGGTAATCGACCAGACCGGTATTGCCAGCGGCGCTTCTGGCAACCCTCAAGGTGGGCTATACGTCAAACTGGCCGCCAATGACCAAGCCACCCATACTGAATTTTATTTGCAGGCTTATCTCACCAGCCTGCGCTGGATGAAGCGACAGCTGGCAGCCGGTCCCGATGGCGCCTGGAACCCTTGTGGCGTATTACAACTGGCCTGGTCTGCAGCCGAACAACAACGCCAGCAAAAATTTCTCGACCGCCTCCACTACCCTGAGAGCTTGATTCGACCGGTATCCGCGGCAGAAGCCAGTGCCTTGTCAGGGAATCCGCTACAGCAAGGCGGGTTGTTTTTCCCGGATGCCGGTTGGGTCAGCCCGGCGGACTTGTGTCAGCAACTGCTTGATCACCCCTTGATTGATGTCCAAATCTCTACCGTCCGATCAATACAGCAAGATTCCGACACTCGCTGGCAGTTGCAGCTCGGCAACGCCCCCACCCTGACCAGCCGACAACTGGTGATTGCGACAGCCGGTGCCAGCCCGTCATTACTGCCGGATACCTACCTGCCGATCAAATCCATTCGTGGTCAGCTCAGCTACCTCGATGCCCAGCAAAGCCCTCCATTACAAACCGTGCTGTGTGGCCGCAGCTATATGGCACCGGCACGGCAAGGTCAGCTGGTATTGGGGGCAACCTATCATCAGAACGACCTGGATCTGACGCTCCGCCCTCAAGACCACCAGACCAACCTTGATCACCTGAAAGATTTTGGCTCATCATGGCATGCGCTGGCGGACACCGCCGACAAGAGCGGCCTGGTTATTGGTGGTCGTACCGGATTCCGTTGCACCACCCCCGACTATCTGCCCATGGCCGGACCAGTGGTGGATACCGATGCCTTTATCCGCTGCTACGCTCCCATGATCAAAAACGCCAAGCAAATACCGGCGCGCAAGGCCCCGCTGCACACGGGCTTATGGCTCAATATCGGGCATGGTTCCCGGGGCCTGGCATCAACGCCATTGTGCGCAGAACTGCTCGCCGCCCAGATCACAGGAGCGGCCTTGCCCGTCAGTACCCAGGTCGCAGCCGCCTTGTGGCCAGGACGTTTTTTATTGCGGGATATGATTCGGCGCAAACTGCCAGCTCGAACCTGATTGCGGCCAAACCAAGGCGGCTATATATGCCTATGCGCGGAGGTGTAGACAGAAATTAAAAGGGTCTGGTGCGGAAGGACTTTATCCTCGGCCAGATTATTGACATGCACAATGGTATCTTCATCCAGCCTAATCGTAACCAGCTTATTGATCTTCTTGATGTAAGGGTTATTTATTAATCGAACATGAACATTATAATGATCACGCAGGCAGATACTTTTTATAAACAAGTCTTTCGCTCTCACTTATCAGCCTTTGTGCAGAGCTGGTTCAGATAGCCTCACCGCTGTATCCATTTTGAAGGCCAGATCGACAAGGTCGAAAAACAGTGGCGAACACAGAGATTCGAACTCTCTTCTTTTACTTACGCAATAACTTCAAGCCCTTTTTTTTCAGCTATAGATAACATTTTCAACGCAGCTCCTCTTGGCGAACTATCACCTTGCTCCCACTTTTTAACTAATTTATCACTAACATTTAAATATTGAGCAAAAACGGGCTGAGAAAGACGGTATTTCAACCTAAGATTACGAACTTGATCAGGAGTGAATTCGTGGACGTTAGTTAAACATAATGCATCAAATTTACGCATTGTCGTTTTGTCAATTACTCCTGATTTTTTTAAGCCTTTAGCTGTTTTATGAACCGACTCTAAAATATCACTCATTTTGATTACCTACTATTATTAGTTCACCATCTTGAACAAGCTGGTCCAGCTCACCTGGAGTGAAGTTGAGAAACTCTTTAGCCAACTCTTTGAGGGCTAGTTTTTCCTTTGTATTTATATTCGACCTTGCATTTTTCGCAAAAGCATATAAGAAAAAATATCTGTCTCCCATAACCGCTCCCACGATGGTCCTATAACCACCACTCTTACCTTTATTACCTACTGATATGCGTTTCTTGTATACATTGCCACCTAAATCAGCATCGTAAAGCCCATTTGTCATCTCCCTGCAAGCAAGGACAAGATCGTCATCAGATAAACTTTCTTTTTTGGTTGAAGACACAAAACCCTTTGTTTTATAGATCAAAGTATACTCCACAAGGGTATGTTTTCATATACTGAAAGTTTTCTGGATGCTCGCCAGAAAACTAACCGGTAGTCCCTTTCACAGCCAGCTTTCCCACCAACTGTTCGTTCTCTGTGTAGTCGCTCAATGATTCCGGACAGTTTGTAGCGGAACGAAAAATTGTTACGTGTGCTTGTGTTTGTTGAATCATTTACCTGCAGCTTCCGGTACAGAAGCGAATGGGAGACAAAGCAACGGATGACAGCCCTGATCGCTCAGCTTCGCTACCATTACTGATTTAACGCCCGCATTGGGGCTGGTTGAAGTGCAACGGAAAACCATCACACCGCCCCTAAACGACTCGTTTCAGCATATTTCGCCGCTTGGCGGCTTGCCTGGCACGTATCGAGTCTTCACGGATCTTGCGCATGGAAGCCGATAACTCAGCGCAACAATCACGAATCTCGGCCAGTTGGTCTTTCATGGTATCCATATCATCCACCGCATCCGCCACCCGACGGCGTAACCGTTGAACTCGAATATCCGTCATGGTGGCAGCCTCCGGAGGTGTGGTTTTGAGATAACGACAATCAGCTCAGTTACGAACCAGGTCAATGTGGCAGCTATTTTCTATCGGGTCAAATAACAACCGGGCCTTGCCGGATTCCAGTTGTTGCTTCACGTGTTGCTTTTTATCAGTCAGGCTGAATTCTTGTTCACCGTAGTCGGTGCCTTCTCGTAATACAAACTCCGCCAGCACAGCATCCAGGGCATCCGTACTCAGGCGATTCCAGGGAATTTCAAGCACGCCATGATCCGGGGTATCGTCTTGTGGTGTCTCAGAATGCAAAGCCAACCTCTCTTTCCCACTCGCAGCTCATACGTAATTCAGCATCCGAGGGGATATGACCACGATCAGCTTGCCAGTTAAACGTATGTTTTCCTGATAATTCCGTTTCCAGGTGTACGGTCGCGGATACCCAGAACATCGACTTGAGCAAGGATTCAAACTGCCGTAACCAGGATTCCCATTCATACTCGACCGCCCGATAAGAAGCAGCAAAATGAATAATATGAGTTTGATAGGTACCATTCAGCAGATGTTGACCGGGCATTGAGAACATCTCCCGGCACAACAACGACCAATCATCATCCACCCCCAGAGGCAGGCTCTGCAAGGCCGCCCAATTTGTACGCCGCTCATTCTCGGCAATCACTTCCCGAGTACTGGGGCTATGGCGTATCACGCCATACACGATGGATTCCTGATCAAAGTGGTTCACGGGTCTGTCCTGAACTAGAGGCTCGATAACATAATCATAAACAAAACCACCATGGCGGCAAGCGCCTGAAGCCCATTGCGCATACTGATCGCCACAATTGCTATTTTGTGATGTTTACTCAGGCTGCCACTCCGTGCTCTCTGTCACACATTGTGCAGGATTTTTCTTCAGGCCGGTTGGTTGGCCCTGTCAATGCCCTGCTTTTGAAAACAGATTGATCATGGCAACACCGGTAATAATCAACCCCATACCAGCCAATGCCCAAAGATCAGGTTTTTGCCCGTGCAGGAAAAAGGCAATAACGGCCACCAGTACGACCCCCAACCCAGCCCAGACGGCGTAGGCAATACCCACCGGAATGGTTTTTAACGCGACAGATAAAAAGTAGAACGCAACCACATATCCCAATACAACAATAATCGACGGCCCCAGGCGGGTGAAACTGTCGCTTGATTTTAACGCTGATGTTGCAATCACTTCGCCAAGGATGGCAATTGCTAACAAGACCCAGTGGTTCATTCTTTCACTCCAGACAGGTAAGCGGCCAGTGTATCTGTCTGCCTTCCAATAAGCGCATAAAAACGCCGGATTGTCAGCGAGACAATCCGGCGCTCTGATCGGTCAGTGGTCGTATTCAGTTCAAGCCAATATGCGCTTGCCTGAACAAGACAGTCACTCCGGCCCTATTTTGCCACAACCCCGATCCGGCGTTGTACGTAAGAGCCCGGTGCGTCTTCAATGACGGGCAACTCATCGCTGCCTGGCTGACGAGCATCCACTTCTTCCATGCCTCCTTGTTTGAGAATCCATTCTTGCCAATCTATCCACCAGGAACCTGCATTGTGAGTTGTGCCCTTGTACCACTCATCGGCATCTTCCGGCAGCTCGTCGTTGGTCCAGTAGCCGTACTTTTTCTTGTGTGGCGGATTCACAATACCGGCAATATGACCAGACCCACCCAGTACAAAGCGGTTTTTTCCGCCCAGGATGGTGGCCCCTTTGTAGGTACTTTTCCATAAAGCAATATGGTCCTGGGCACAGGAGATAAAGTAGCTTGGTGTTGTGATCTTGCTGATATCAATCGGAACACCGTCCAGCATGATGCCATCAGGTTCGATCAACTTGTTGTACAGGTACATATTGCGCAGGTAAAAACTGTGCATTGCCGCTGGCAGGTTGGTGCTGTCGGTGTTCCAGTACAGCAAATCAAAGGCCGCCGGACGTTCACCCATCAGATAGTTGTTAATAAAGAACGACCAGAACAAATCATTTTCACGCAAGGTGCTGAAACTGAATGCCATTTGTCGACCATCGTAATAACCCACGAGATCCATCTGGCGTTCCAGGGCAGAAATAGCGGTTTCGTTAATAAACACACCAATTTCACCGGGCTCAGAAAAGTCCATCAAGGTAGCCAGGTAGGTCGTTGACTTGATCGGCGACTTACGTTTTTTCTTGAGATAAGCCATCGTTGATGCCAGCAAGGTACCACCAACACAGTAACCAATGGCGTTGACTTCTTTTTCTCCGGTCGCTTTCTGAATCGCATCAACAGCAGCGATCGGGCCTTCCAGCATATAATCGTCAAAGCCCTTGTCGCGTAGTTCCGAGCCAGCATTCACCCAGGAGATACAGAATACTGTGTGGCCCTGATCCACCAGCCATTTCAGGAAGGAGTTATCTTCGCGCAGATCCAGAATATAGTACTTGTTGATAAAGGGCGGAATAACCAGCAACGGCCGTTTGAAGACCTTGTCGGTCGACGGGCTATACTGGATCAATTGCATGACGTCGTTCTGATACACCACCTTGCCTGGCGTCACCGCAATATTACGACCGACCTGAAAGGCACTGGTATCTGTCATGGCGACGTTCAGAGAGCCTTTGACACTACCTTCGATATCTTCCATAAGCTGCTCCATACCCTTTGTCAGGTTGGAGCCGCCGGTTTCAATCGTTTTGCGAATAACAGCAGGGTTCAGAGTAGGGAAATTGGTTGGTGCCAATGCATTGACGTACTGACGTATAAAATACTCTACTTTTTGGCGGGTATGATCACTCAGGCCATCGGTGTCACTGATCATTTTCATCAGCGAGTTACCCTGGATCAGATACAACTGCTTGATATAGTCAAAAACCGGGTTTTCTTCCCATTCTTCATTCTTGAAGCGACGATCGGATGGATCGGGAGTAACCACAGGGTCTGGAGTCTGCCCCAGAAAACGTAATACTGTATTTTGATACAACATCTGCTGCTGCTTCATCAAATCCATCTGATCAGCAATCAACTTGTTGGGGTTGTTCAGCATGGCTGACCCAACCTCCTGGAGTGCCGCAGAAAAGTCGGACAATACAGACGCAGAAGGATCTTCCCCTGATGTTGGCTGGGTAACCACTTTTTCCAGCAAATGCCCGTATTGTTCTGCCAGCCGACCTGACATCTCGTAAAAATCGCCGACTGCGACTTCAAAATTTTCCTTGGTCATATTTATCAAACCCATAATCCGAACAGAAGAAAGAAAAAAGGCCACCCAAAGGTGGCCTCAGAAACTTCGACCAGGATTAAGCGGCTTTAGTAGTCGCTTTGGTCGCTGGTTTTGCAGTCGTAGCAGTAGTAGCCGCTGTGGTGCGAGCTTCTTCCATGATAGTTTCGACCTGGGATTTGAACTCCATGGCCATATCAGAGAAAGTTTTCGCATCTTCCATGATTTTTTTGTTCAGCGAGCTGGCAGCTTCAGCCTGTGCAGCAGTGTAGGCACGCATACCTTCGGTATCTTTTACTTCAGATGCTTTTTTCATCTGATCCAAACCCATCTCAGCATAGCTTTTGATAGAGTTCAGTTGGAAATCGGTCATTTTTTCCATATTTTCAACAAACAGGCTGTTGAATTTGGACATTGGCGCGTACATGGTTTTCGCTTGTTCTGCGAACGCATTCAGGACGTTATCTTGCATGGTTTTGCTCCTTCAAAAGGTCGTGGTTAGCAAGTATTGCCACAGTCATACTAGCTGATGCCGTTTTACACTTAAATGACAAATAACATTATTTGACAAATTTTATTGCGCCAAATCACATATTATTTAATCTTGCGTTCAATTCGTCAGAAAATTGGCACAAACAAGGCCCGTTTTTGACCAAAATTCTAACCAGTGTTAGAAGAACACCCGTAAAGCCCTATAAATACAGGCTATCACCCGTTAGAATTTTCATCTGTTTTTCCGGCCATCATGCCAAACATCATATTTTGAAACTTGTTCATCGCTGTCATACTTTCACTGAACAGAGGTTTATATAACGACATGGCATCATAACCTTCCTCGCCTGACTTCATTTTTTCCATCATTTGATGAAACACTTCCTGCTGGAATTCCTGAACGTCCGGTAAGCCCATAACACGACGGAATTCTTCAGGTGTTAAATCAAAACTTACATTAATTTTCATATTTTATTCCTTTTGATTCTTATAAATTCTTATAACTTATTAGCTATTCGATTTTTATATTCATTCCTTTCCAGGCAACAATCAATGCCAAAACGGCAACAACCGCTGCACCAACAAACACCCATTCCCCACCCAGATGCCAGAAATAGCCACTCAACCAGGCGCCCAACGCCCCACCCAGGCCAAACCCGGCACTGGAATACAGCGCCTGACCCCGGCCATGGCTTGCAGCAAACAGTACCGACACATAACGGATACAAACAGCATGTAACATGGCAAAAGTGAACGCATGGGAAGCCTGAGCCAATAACAACACCCACAACTGCTGTGGAAAAGCCGCAATCAACAACCAGCGCAAGGCGGTGATGAGCAGGCTGACCAGTAACCAGTGACGCAAGTTCAGCCACTGCAACAACCAGCGAATACGCCAGAACAGTATCACTTCAGCAACCACCCCCAGAGCCCAGAGCAAGCCGATACTGCTGGAGGAGTAACCATTGTCATCCAGATAAATACTTAAAAAAGTGTATAACGGCCCGTGACTGACTTGCAGCAACAGATTAACCAATAAAAAGGCCATCACCGGCCAACGTGTCAATAACGCCCAGAGTGAGCTGTCTTCCCCATTATCACGGCCTGGCTGCTGGTCTGCGGCAGGCTTCAGTCGCCAGCTATTCACCACCACGCCCAGCATCAATACCAGCATCACCGCAGGCAACCAATCCACCGGGATGTACTCAAACAGCCAGCCCAGCAGGGCCACGGTAATCACAAAGCCAACCGATCCCCAAAGACGAATACGACTGTAATCCTCAACACGGTTGGCAATGGCATGCATGGTGATTACTTCGTACTGCGGCAACATCGCCGACCAGAAGAAGCCATACAGCAACATTACCCCCAGCACCGGCCAGAAGCCGTCCACCAGCCAAATCGCGCTGAAACAGACAGCAGTCATTAGTCCGGCGATGCGGGCCATATGTAAAGGAGTGTGGAAGTAGCGGCTCCAGTGAGCCCAGAGCATGGGGGCAACAATACGAACAAGGGAGAAGGAGGCAATGGCGCTGCCAATATCGCCATAATCAAAGCCAAGGGATTGCAGATAAGGCCCCCAGTAAGGGGCATTACAGCCAACCAGCGCAAAAAACAGCGTATAAAAAACCGCCAGAGGCTGGCGCACCTGGCGATCGTTCGCAGACATATTGCGCTCCGTTACTGACCGGCTTGAGGAGCGGCCCCGGCAATCACCGGCGTCGTACAGTGCACGTCGCCATTCTGGCCACGCTGGCGTAACCAGTGGTCACAGATCACAATAGCCATCATCGCCTCGGCGATGGGAGTGGCACGAATACCGACACACGGGTCATGCCGGCCCTTGGTGACCACTTCGATCGGGTTTCCTTCGACATCGATGGACTGCCCTGGAATCACCAGACTGGACGTCGGCTTGAGAGCAATATGGGCTATCAGATCCTGGCCGGTCGAGATGCCGCCCAAAATGCCACCGGCGTGATTACTGAGGAATCCCTGGGGGGTCATTTCGTCACGGTGTTCGGTGCCTTTTTGTGTCACAACATCAAAGCCGTCACCAATTTCAACACCTTTCACCGCATTGATGCTCATCAGGGCATGCGCCAACTCGGCATCAAGACGATCAAATACCGGCTCCCCCAAACCTGGCATCATGCCAGTGGCGACCACCGAGATCTTGGCCCCGACCGAGTTGCCTTCTTTCCGCAACGCGGTCATATAGTCTTCCATCGCGCTGACCTTGCTGGCATCCGGACAGAAAAACGGGTTTTGCTCCACCTGTTGCCAGTCAAACTGGCTGTGATCAATGCAGACTGGCCCCAGCTGCGAGAGATACCCACGAATCTCGATCCCTTTGGCGGCCAGCACTTTTTTGGCAATTGCTCCGGCCGCCACACGCATGGCAGTTTCACGGGCGGAAGAACGACCACCACCACGATAATCGCGGAAGCCGTATTTCTGGTTGTAGCTGTAATCTGCGTGAGCCGGACGGAAGGTCGCGGCAATATTGGCGTAATCACGGGAGCGCTGGTCGGTGTTTTCAATCAGCAGGCCAATCGATGTACCAGTGGTTTTGCCTTCAAAAACCCCGGACAAAATCCGTACGGCATCGTCTTCACGACGCTGGGTGGTATAACGCGAGGTACCGGGTTTACGACGATCCAGATCCCGTTGTAAATCGGCTTCTGTCAGTTCAATCCCCGGCGGACATCCGTCAATAATAGCCCCCAGAGCCAGACCATGGCTTTCACCAAAGGTAGTGACGGTGAACAGTGTTCCTATGCTATTTCCAGACATAATCATTCCGAGGTAGCGGCCCGGCGGCCCGCGACACGGGCGGCAACAAGGGCAGTAAATTCAATCGGTATTCAGTAATCATCCGTCAATTGACGGGTCTAACGGGTGGCTCCACAAACGGATCAAGATCACGGGCTTGCAATACAAACACCCCATGACCACCACGTTCAAAATCAGGCCAGACAAACGGCAATTCAGGGAAAGCGTCTTCCAGTGCTGGCCAGCTATTACCCACTTCCACCACCAGTAACCCATCATCACTGAGATATTGCCGCGCCTGACGCAGCATGATACGCACCAGGTCGAGACCATCCTCCCCTGCTGCCAAGGCCAATTCCGGCTCGTGATGGAATTCTTCCGGCAGGCTGGCCATGTCTTCTGCATCGACATAAGGAGGATTGGAGACAATCAGATCGTATTGACCATGGGCAGCATCAAACAAGTCAGACTGTAACGCCTGTACCTGATGCGACAAGCCATGACGATGGATGTTTGCTTCCGCCAGCGACAACGCATCGAAGGAAATATCCAGCAGCTCAACCTCAGCCTCTGGAAACTGCACCGCACAGGCAATACCAATACAGCCAGAACCGGTACACAAATCGAGGATACGCTGGGGTTTAGCTGCCCCTTGCCACCAGGGTAGAAAATCCTGTTGGATCAATTCAGCAATCGGCGAACGCGGAATCAGTACCCGCTCATCCACCACAAAAGGCAAACCGCAGAACCAGGCTTCGCCAGTCAGATACGGTGCCGGCAAGCGGCTTTCAATCCGCTCGACGACCAGTCCGACGGCAGCTTCACGTTCCTGTCGGGTCAGACGAGCGCTATACCACTCCGGTGCCAGATCCCAGGATAACGCCAACCCATGCGTCACCAGCAACCGGGCTTCATCCCAGGCGTTGTCGGTGCCATGACCAAAATAGAGATCGGATTCGTTCATGCGGCTGACCGACCATCTCAAGATATCCTGGATAGTACTCAGCTCTGCAATTGCCGCAGCGGCACTCTGATGCAAATACATAATTGGCCTGACGATAAAATCCGGCTAGTTTACTGGCTGTGTACAAAAATGTCGCGAGTGACAATCAGACAAGCGCAAAATCGTCCTGGCAGCCATCCGGCTGCATCACTCGCACACCCAACCACCCTGGCCTCAGGCCATCCGCTGACCATAAGGGCTGCAGCTACCCTGCTCAAAAGCATCCAGAGCTTTCTCGGCAATATGGCGGCCCAGTTCAATCATTTCCCGGGCGCGATAAAATTCGTAAATATCGCAAGAATCGATCGGCATATTGATCATCAGGTCCGGTGGATAAGCTGCCGTCTTGAAACGGGTCAGGGACAGCTGCATGGTTTCAAACATCTGGTTCATCATTTCCAGCTTGCCAATGTTCTCATCCACATGACTGGACATATCATCACGCCGCTTTGAATCGAGCCAGTTGGTGGCCTTGTCGACCACCGAGTTGAACCAGTCACGTTTTTGCTGGCGAGTATCGATCTGGCCAAAGACAAAGTCATCCGGTATCGCCGCGTCTGAATTCAGATCGACAGCAAACAGATAATCGGCATGAATCGAGATACAGGGAGCAATCGGTAACGGGTTCAGCACGCCACCGTCGACCAGGGTTCTGCCATTCACTTTCACCGGGTGCAGAATACTGGGGATCGCCGCCGATGCCCGAATCGCCAGATCCAGCGAGCCGTTCTGCATCCAGACTTCTTTTTTGGCTGCCATATCCGTCGCAACCGCAGTAAAAGGAATGTCCAGATCTTCGATCAGGCAATCCCCCAGCAGCTCGCTGATCATATTGAATACCTTGTCGCCACGAATCACTCCGCTCGACAACAAGGATACATCCACCAGTTTGAGCACTTCCAGATAGCCCAATTTGCAGACCCAATCACGATAGAGATGCAATTTGCCCGCGCAATAAAACCCTCCTACCAGCGCCCCCATGGAACAGCCGGAGATGCCCACCACCTGATAACCACGTTCTTCCAGTACATCCAGCACACCAATATGAGCGTACCCCCGTGCACCACCACTGCCTAACGCCAACGCCACGGTTTTCGACATTGCCAGTTATCTCCCAGGCCAGAATACAAAACGTAAAGCCGGTACCAGACTGTCACCCGCAGGCAACACCAGCGCCGCCTGCCCACTGACATTCAGTTCAGCACCATGATCAAAAGCCGCCACCCGCAGTTGTTCTGCCAGGCGGTCAGAACAGGCCTGGTTCACCGACATCTCATTGGACTGGTAACAATGCACCACCAGAAACAAACGCTGCTGTACTCCTTCAGACAAGGATGACAGAACCTCTAATAATGGCTCGCTGGCGACAGGGTCCAGCTGGTTATCGGCTAACTCAAAACCAGGCAACCAACCACTGCTGAGGCTCAACATATTATTGATATCCTCACGACTGGCGACTCCAGGCAGCACCTCGTCTGTCGTTTCTATAACATCCAGGCCCACCACTGTCTGGCGTGGGCCACGCTGGGTGGCGTATACCAGCAACAGGGTTGAGGGCGCATCGGCACTGGCTGGCGGCAAATAGACCGCCATATAACGTTGCTGATTGTCTCTGCCCACCAGTCGGCCATTGCTGAATATTTCATTGGCCCAAAAATGGCTGCTGCCACAATCGAGATCCTGACACTGATACAACACCCGAGCCGACATGCCCCGGGCCAGTTCATTACGCAGCGGTTGCAGCAACTCATCCAGATCCCGTTTTTCACTGGATTCCCAGGCCATCCGCCGTAACGAACCAGACACCCTTAACTCACGATCAGCGACGGTCTTGGTCACCGTCCGTTTTTGCGCCGACAACACCAGCCGGAAGTGATCGATCGATGACGTCCGGTCTGTCAGAACCCGCGCACCCACCGGTGCCAGCAACTGGCCAAAGCGGTTCTCCTCAGCAGCGTGTAGCGGGACGACACACAAGACCATCAGCATGGCCAGAACAAACCGGCACATACCATCACCGACCCAATTATTTTGCTGCAGATTTTCAGTCACAAAACTACCTCACACCAACATTCATGCCCATTATAGACCACAGCCTACCACGAGCCTTGCCCTTCACCGCGGCATTAGCACCTGCCGATCACAGCGTGACTACAACGCAGCGTTACAGATTGCTACACTGCGGCCTCCGAATCCAGCGACACCGAGTCCCCATGTCACTCCTTTTTGCTCCATTGCTGCGCACCTTGCCTCTGACCCTATTATTACTGGGAGGATGCCAAGCCACTTTGCCAACCATTCCGGATACACTGGATGATGAGTCGGTCAGCTATTCTGATACGCAGCAAGCCGATGCCCGAAGCCAGTTAAATAATATCAGCGCAGACTATTTTCAACAGTTGGCTGACCGTTTCCCTGAACGCGCCCGTACCCTGGGGATCGAGCCGGAAGCTGCCTGGTCATCCCTGTCAGAGATCACCCGGAATAACCACTACCAGCAATTGCAGGCGCAAAAACAACAGCTGCAACAATTGCCACTGGATGCCCTGACGGCACAAGAACAACTGATCGCCAGTACGCTGATTTACCGCATCAACCAACAACTGGACTGGCGCGAGTGCAGCAAGAGCACCATGCCATTGGGCAGTGAACACGACTGGCTGCATATCATAGAAAGCAGCCTGGCGAACGACACCCCGGTCGACAACATCCCCGGTTTTCATCGTTACCTGACCCGGCTGGAGTCCGCTGCCATCCTGCTGCAGCAATGGCAACGGCAAATCAGCGAACGCAGCCAGCACCATATCCCGATCCTGGACAGCAGCCGACAGCACACCCTCAGCCAACTCGACATCATGTTGACCGGCTACCCCTTTACCGACAGCCCGGAGCCATCGCCACTGTGGCAAGATATTCAAACCCGGCTGACACAGCTGGAGTTATACCCCGCCAGCCATGAAATACTCGAAGCCAAAGCCGCCAGCACGCTGACCAATCACCTGCTGCCGGCCTTGCGAGCACTGCGTCGTCAACTCAAAGACCTCACCACCCAGACCAGCCTGAGCTGGCAGCAATACCCCAATGGCGATGCCTGTTATCGCTTACAACTGACAGAAATGGGCAGTACCGAATCCCCGGAACTGCTGCAAGAAATAGCCAAAGCCCGTCTCTCAGACATACAGCAACAACTGATTCAGGCCTTGTCACTCGACCCGGCACAGCTGCTGGCACCTCAGCTGCGCGCCTGGCTGGCATCACAACGTTCCCGGCCACTCCAGCAACAAGACTCCGCCCGCCAGCGCCTGCAACAGCTGAACCAGCAACTGCCACAACAGTTTGCCTACCTGCCCAGCACAGCACTGGTCATCCAGCCCAATCAACGTCGTGGCATCCAGGCTCCCTGGTACCAGGCGCCGCAACCGGCACTGGCACAACCAGGTATTTACTGGACTCTTGCCACCAACCCGGATCACCACTGGCGCTGGCCGCTGGACCTGTATCGCAACACCCTGCCCGGCAAACACTTGCAAGTAGCCATGGCCCAGGAAAATGATCAGCTGCCCGACTTTATGCAAACACCGTTCAATAACGACTTTGAGCCAGGCTGGTTATCCCTTGCCGCCGAGCTGGCAACCGACCTGGGTGGCTATCAAAGCAGCGCCGAACACGCCTGGGTGTTACTGGATGACATGGAGCAGGAACTGAACCTGATTCTGGATATTGGGATTCATCTGTATCAGTGGCCCCAGGACCAGGCCATCGACTATTGCCAGAGCAACAGCTTTTTATCGGCACAAGACTGCCAGCAACGCCTGCAACAGATTATGGAAGCGCCCGGACAACTGGCTCGACCGGCTATCTCCCGGGCCAATTTATTGGGCCTGATCCGCTCGGCAGAATCCGAACAAGGCAGCGCCTTCAGTCCTCAACAGTTTTACAGTGACTGGCTGGCCGCCGGATTGTTACCACCGGCGCTGTATGGCCAGTGGCTAAGATTATGGATCGAGCAATAACAGGGATTAATGATCAGACGGACACGGATGGTGGTGACGAAAGACCAGCCGGTTATTAACATCCCGGCTGCTTTTAACCCGTTCGTTATGATCGATCGACTGCTGCTGTTTGGCCATGCGGTCATACAGCACAACATTTACTGTCGCCGCCAGGTTCATACAGCCAACGGTAGGGATATACACCACCTCATCAGCCATATCGATCAGGGACTGATCAATCGACCCGTCCTCCGGGCCAAAAACATACAGCGCCTGATCCGGGTGAATAAACTCCGGTAATGGCGTCGCGCCAACCACCAGCTCCACACACACCAGCTTCCGCTCCTGCCCGACCAGCTCGGCAAACGACTCAATCGCGCTTAACTCAATATGTTGGCTGACGTTCTGGGTATCCTGATGATACTTGGCCGCTCGGGCAAAACGGTTACCGGTATAATAAATCGCACTGGCGCCATAACACCCCGCGGCGCGCATCACCACACCAACATTAGAAGGACTTTTGGGATTGCACAGGGCAATGGCTGACGATCTGGAGTTGTCCAAAACAAATTCCTGAATTTGAAGGTATTCAGGCCCATCATACTAAAAATTCTTATGTAAAAATCGCCCCGGCCACGAATCCGATACCCGCCTTCCATGGCGTGGCAGCCCCTGCTTTCACGGCTGGCTCACAAGCAGCGACTCAAACCGGTAGCCAATCCACTAATCCGTTCCGGATTTTCCATCCAGACTCGCCATCTTCTCATTCAGATGATGACGCAAGCGGTGAATCGCAACAAACACCACCACCAGCACCACCGGCAAGGCCGACGCCTTCAACAGATACGGTTCAATAGGAACGCCCAGCGCCTTGAGGCCATCCGCACCAATCCCGATCAGTGCCAGCAAGTAGTAACAGATAACCACCACGGATAACCCTTCGACCGTTTGCTGCAAACGTAACTGCAGCTCACTGCGTTTATCCATCGACGTCAGCAAACGCTGGTTTTGCTCCTGGATCGACAAGTCCACTCGGGTACGTAACAGACTGGTGGTACGGTGAATACGGCGAGACAAGTCTTCAAGCTGATCCCGTACCGAATTACAGGTTTTGATCCCTGGAGTTAAGCGCCGTTCGAGGAATTCCCGCAAACTCTGCACGCCCTCCAGCGGCTCTTCTTTTAGCTGGTCGAGACGGTCTCGCACCAGATCGTGGTACGCCTTGGCGGCCGCAAACCGAAAATTGGTATCCGAGCGATAGCGCTCAACATCGGCAGCCAACTGCGACAACGACGTCAGCAAATCCCGGTCTTCCAGTTGGTTCTCCAACTCGGAAATATTCTGGATCAGTTGCGCCAGGCTGGTTTCCACCAAGGTCAGTTGATTACTCATTTTACGCGCCACCGGCAATGCCAGCAGCGACATCAGCCGGTAGGTTTCCAGCTCAAACAGCCGCTGCACCAAACGCCCGGTCTGATACGGATTCAAGCCTCTGTTGACGGCCACGATACGGCCAAAACCATCACTGTGCAGCCGGAAGGCCGTCCACACCAGGGCCTGACCACTGGCCACCGATGCCCCGGACACCCGCTGTCCTTCGAACCAGTCAAACAGCTGCTGATCGTCGGGTGTCTCCTTGACCAGCGACAGATTCACGGCCACAACCAGCTCTCCGGGCATCGCCGCCAGCCAGTCCTTGGGAATAAACGCCAGTGCATCGGTTGCGAATGGCGTTTCGGTTGCAACAATAAAGGTGAAGTTGGCAAACTCCAGATGGCGCTCCCAGCGCAACTCAAAGCCACCAAAATCCTGATACAAACAGGAAGAATCCGGGTCCGGCGCTGGCACACTGTAACGGCGGCACAACTCCACCACATGGGCATGCAGTTCCTGGCGGTTGTCATTCAGCTTGACGGTAAAATGCGCGACCTGGCAGCTGCCCTCAATCACCGGGGAAGGACGGTTATGCAGCTCTTCATACAACACAGAGCGCATCGGATGCACATTCAACGACAGACTGGGACTGGCGATATCCGGCGCATGGGTATTACAGATCATGAGTCGACACATCCTGAGTGGTCAAAAATGAAACCAGACTACAGGGAACAACACCCTGTCGCCAAGGTGTCTATTAGGCCCAATACCAGAGAGTTATTTATATTTGAGCGGCAAGTGATCCATGACCTCGCAGCAGCGTCGTTCTGAACTTGATCCAGAACCAGCCGCTACAATAACGTTATAGCCCCGGCATAGTGATTCCCAGGCGTCAGCCAATAACGCTGGATATGCTCACCATGGATAACCCTGAAGACATTTTTGGCAGGCCGGTATTCCGTCATGCTGGAGATATGAAATGCCAGTTTTGATACATCTGTCGGCATGCCCTTTATCTCGAAGAGCAACACACTGAGGTGATTGTCCAGCTTGATGCGCCCTCGTCCCAGGCTGACGGCCAGATCACCAGAATCCGGGGCAGCCTGAGCATCAGACACCGACATATCAAACCCTTGCTTGATATAGGCAACCACACTTTCTTTGTACGCCACACTGTCGAAGTCCGCATCCGGGGCGTCCGGGTGCGTCATATGTAACGAGCGGTCGAGGTTGTATAACGGCGTCATCACTTCATAGACCCAACCCTGTGACTCGACATAGCGAACCTGGAACGTCGCCATATTCACATCGTGCGACAACACTGCAGGGGATACCACATAAACGCCCAACAGCAGACACAGTTGAAAAAGACGTAACACTCAAACCTCCTGCTTTATTGTAAAAACAGATGCCGCAAAACATGTTTCCATCCTGCGCACCTTTACTCCCCAGTGCACGTCCTACTGCACGCTCACACTGCGATCAACAAAACTGCCCATCAGGCAAGGAGGATTATTGGGTGCCTGATCCTGTAGCGCGTGATAATGGTAAACTCCGTCAGGGTATTCATTGGTTGCATGGCTATGTCCGTTACACTCATCCAGCTCGGCCACAGTAGCAGGCTCGGTATCCAGACCATCGACGGAATCCAATGCGCCATAAAGAGGAAAACCATCTTTGGCGAGGCCAGCAAATGCCGACGGGTTGTCATAATCAATATAAATATTATTGCAGCTGATATCATATAGCTCGGTGTAGTTATAATCATCCGCCGCATATACGGTATTAATGGATTGCGGGATAAAATGCCAATGATAATAACCGGAAGGATCAGGGTGACCACCACATAAATCCAGAGCCGGGATATTGCCACTTCCGGTGCCGCCCACTCCGGCTTCAGCAACGGTAACGCTGGGTGGATTGGCGGTCAGCGGTATGCCGTTAACCCCCATGCCAATACTGTCGATGGTGCCAAAATAATAAGGCTCACTTCTGAGCTCTGGTGTCACCGGAATCAAAAATGTCACTTCCAGGGAAGAATCAAAATTGGCCGACAGGCAATAACTGAAACCCGCTTCCTCACTGCCCTGGGTCAGATCACTAAAGCGGATATTGCCGTCTTCATCAACAATATCGTAGCCGTCGGCGTCCATCGCCACAGCAGCATCCACCAAAGACTGAAACCCAGGGGTGGTGGTGCCATCATAGATACCAACACCGGCTTCATCCCGAGAGGTATTGATGGAAGGCGGGCAATAAGGTCCAATCGTGCCGCTGTCTTCGGTATCACCCACGGTGTTGGCAGCAAAGGTCAGCTGGTAACAGGTTGTGGTGCTATTGTTCTCCAGCGTGCAGCTCACTTGCGTTTGCGACAATGCCGATGTATCAAACAGCGAAGCGTCAAAATAACCACTGCTGTCCGTGTTGGTCTCAGTGCTTGTTTCTGTATCTGACGTGGTGTCGGAATCGGTGGTTGAGACACTGTCGGAGCCGCCACATCCACTTATTGAATATAAGCACATTAACGCACTTCCTAACATAATAGATCGCATAACCACTCAAGCCTTTTATCATAAAATGTCAGCTTTTGTATGAGTGCTTTTACATTCAACAGTTGACACTAAAGGTTTTATATTCACCGTATCAATACGGAATAAATTAAGGACATTAAAACACTCCTCCAGAAACAAAACCGGCCAACTTAATAATAAACAACGATTACTTACAAATATCTGACAAATAGCATAACGCGCATCCAACCCCTGCCACACGATGGATGCAATCGTATGACACTCATAAAAGTTATGAAGAAACGTACAACAAAAACAGTAACGGCTGCTACTGCAGACACGCAGCAACAGCCGCCTGATGGTTATAACGACCCGGTAGCTACACGTAACTACAACCGAAAACCCCCGTCGTTATCCAGCAACTGATCCAGTGATACCGAGAGGCTACTAGCCACATCCTGTTGCCAGTGCGCCAGCCAGTCATGCAATGACGCATCACCAGGCTGGGAGTCGTCCCTTACCGCCTGCTCTGCCGCGTGCAACTGATCCAGAGACAGATCGGCAAAAAAATGCTCAAGCGTCAGCTGGCGCATATCAGGCAGCCAGATCCAGCTGTCATCCTGACTCTGGGTTACCCAGCCCGCCAACTGAAAACGCTTCAGCAGCGCCGACAATTCCGCGGCCGGAATCCTGCGCAAACGGCGGCGCAATTCGTTTTCAGTCATGCCTTTTCCCCCTTGTTGTCCCTGATACAGGGTCGCCGCCAGCGCCAGCCGTTGCCGTAATGGGTCTTGCGATGAAAGCGACTCCGGATGACTGAGCGCATACGTCAGCTCCGCCCCAAACAGCAGCAACATCCAACTGAGATACGTCCACAGCAGAAACAGCGGCACCGCTGCAAACGCCCCATAAATCAGTTGATAAGACGGGAACATGCCAACGATTTTGGCAAACAGGAACTTGCCGGTTTCAAACACCGTCGCCACCACCAGGGCAGCAATCACCGTATCTCTGGGAGGCACCTTGCAGTTGGGCACCATCATATACACAAAGGTAATCGCCGCCACCGTCATCGACCAGGGCACCAGCCGGGCAAACGAAGGCACCGACGCCGTCACCTCTGTTACGCCCTCTGGCAACACACTGAGCGAGGCCAGCAAGGAACTGACCGCCTGAGCGGCACCAAACAGCAATGGCCCGAGGCTTAAGACTGTCCAGTAACGAAAAAAGCGCTGTAAGGTCGAGCGCGACACATCGACCTGCCAGATTTTATTAAACTGCTGCTCAATGGTTTGCATCAGCATCAAGGCGGTAAAAAACAGAAACACCACCCCGATCCAGGTCAACTCTCTGGCTTGCTCACTAAAACGCACCAGATAATCCGACACCAGATCGCTACCTTCGGGCATAACATAGGCCAGCAGGTTAGTGTGTGCTTGCGTACCCAACGCCTGCAGTGAAGGAATCGCGCTGAGGATGGCGTAGGTCACAGTAATCACCGGCACCAGCGCAAACAGCGTGGTATAGGTCAGGGCAGCGGCATCGCGCCGGCGCTCCATCGACTCGAACCGTTTAAGGGTTTGCCAGATCAGTCGCAGTACCCGGCGACCACGGCGGAAAGCGGTGAGCATCTAAAGCTTCCTTGTTACAATCACTACCAATTGGTTGACTATTTAAGAGTGTACACAGCATGAGTGATATACAGATTTACCACAATCCCCGTTGTTCCAAGTCGCGGGAGACCCTGAAACTGCTGCAAGACAAAGGCATAAGCCCGGTTATTGTTGAGTATTTGCAGCATGCACCATCAGCGGATGATATTCGCCAACTGTTGCAATTACTCGGCTTCACCAGTGCACGAGAATTGATGCGCACCAAGGAAGTCGAATACAAGGAACAGAATCTGGCCAGCGCCGATGAAGACACTCTGATCACCGCCATGACCCAGACCCCAAAACTGATTGAACGCCCGATTGTGATCAACGGCACCCAAGCGCGTATTGGCCGCCCACCGGAACAGGTGCTGGAGATTCTCTGATGGCCGCTGTCCCTTATGTACTGGTGCTGTACTACAGCCGCCATGGCAAAACTGCCGAGCTGGCACGTCTGATTGCACGCGGTGTAGAACAAGGCGGCATGAGTGCCCGTATTCGCACGGTACCTTCCGTATCGCCGGATACCGAAAGCTCACTGCCTGCCATACCCGACAGCGGTGCCGTGTATTGCAGCCAGGAAGACCTGCGCCACTGTGCTGGCCTGGTCATGGGCAGTCCGACCCGGTTTGGCAATATGGCCGCGCCACTGAAGTACTTCCTCGACAGCACCAGCGGCCTGTGGCTGAGTGGCGCCCTGGCCGATAAACCCGCCGGTGTGTTTACCTCAACATCTTCATTACACGGTGGTCAGGAAAGCACCCTGCTGACCATGGCATTGCCGCTGTTACACCATGGCATGGTGTTCGCCGGTATTCCCTACCGTCATGCTGAGCTCAGTGACACCCGTTCCGGTGGTACACCTTATGGCATGAGCCACTGGGCCGGAGCCAATAACGAGCAAGCCATCAGTCCCCAGGAAAAAGCCCTTTGTCTGGCCCAGGGCAAACGGATAGCAACGCTGGCAACCGCCCTGCTCAACAGCCATGGCACAGGAGCCTGATATGAATGCATTAGCCGACACAGCCAGTCCTTTTGTGGCCAAAGCCAGGCTGGCCTATCGCTGCCTGATTGGCAGTTATATTGCCCTGTTGCTGGTATTACTGGTTTCGACTCTCAGCAATCCGCCCGCGGCGGCTGAGCCAGGCCTCTCCATGTGGTTAACCGGGTTCGGTATTGCAGTGTTCAAATCATTACCACTGATGCTGTTTATACCCGGCCTGATCGCTCGCTCACACAAATCAGCCGCCTGGCTGGCCTATATGATTCTGTTATATTTTGTGGTGTCCATTCTGTTTCTGTTCACCCCCGGCAGCGGTACCTGGGGTTGGTTGATGGTATTTGCCTGTTTGGCGATTTTTATCAGTGCCATTCTGTTTACCCGCTGGCAGAAGCGGGTCGAAGCAGGCTTGTAAAGAGCTGGCCTGTCAGAAGAAACCATCCTACAGAAGTGCGGGCCGCCGTGCCCGCCAGCCCGACCCAGCGAGTATTCAGCCCGCTTGACACTGCCTCACTCAAACGCAACCGGGCTTTTTAAACCTTGATGCGTTTAATGCGTTTAATGCGTTTAATGCGTTTAATGCGTTTGATGCGTTTGATGCGTTTAATGCGTTTGATGCGTAAGCAGAAATATTGAAGATCAATACGGTGTTACAACCCCTGATACGGACGTGCATAGACTTTTTTACCCTCAGAACGCCTGTCCAGGCGCACTAACCCAAACAAAAACACAACACCTATAATCATGACGCCTGCCGACAAGTACAATCCGGGGTTATAACTTCCCAATGCCTCGGCAAGATAACCAGTAAACACAGGGGCGATAATTTGAGCTGCCCCATAGGCCAGTGTCATCACCCCCATAAACCGGGCAGGATTACTGGGGAAAAACTTGCCTGCCATTGTCAGCACCAGACTGACACAGGCAATAAATGTCCCGCCAAACAGCAACGCACTGAACAAGACCACAGGCAATGTATCGTTAATGGCAGGGAGAATAATGCCAACCACTTGCAGCAGATAAGCCGCCAACAAGGCATACAGGTAACCAATTTTTCTCGCGACTCTGTCCCAGAGCAGCGTTGCTGGCATGGCAGCTAATCCAATCAGTAAAAACGTATGGGTTCCCTGCCCCTCCAGTCCTTGCGTTCTCTCGACAATATCCACAATAAAAGTTGAACTGACCGCATAACCATAACCGGCACAAAAATAGGCAAGCATCATCAGGGTAGTAACCATCCGGCCTGGCGGATTATCTTTGGGTGGTGTGACCTCTGTTCCACCCACAAAAGGATGAGGAATCCACAACCAGGCAGGCACAGCAACCAGCGCAGCCATTACGGCCAGAGCCAACCACTGTTGTTGCCAGTTAGCCGACAGATTCAGCATCACTTCAACCAACACAGAGGTGGCAATAATACTGATACCAACCCCGGCAAAATGAATGCCTAACTCAGCACGATACTGATTTTTAACCAGCCACTTTAAAATCAAACCAGAGGCAATAATAAGGCCCCCGGAAGCGCAAACCCCGGCGATAAACCGCAAGACCGCCCAAACCATCATATCGGTTGTCATCACCATCGCAGCGGAAGTGACAACGCTTGATACCAGGTAAGCCCGGTGCAAATTGTATTTGTCGTTGAGGTTATGCAACCTGGAAGCAAGCAGCACACCAGCCATGTACCCCATAAAATTAGTGGTCGCCAGCCAGCCGCCAGCCAACTCGGTAAGACCTGCGCCATCCTGCATGATGGGCAAAAGCAGGCTGTAGGAAAAACGCGCCACACCAACCGTCACAATCAAGCTGCAGATCCCGGCCAAATAGACACGTACTCGAGTCAGCTCCATCAGCATACCAGCCACCTTGTTATTAGAAATTGTTAACAAAGGCTACTTCGAGCTGATAATCTTAAAAATTGAATTATTCAGAACAGATACTTCAATATTAGAGAACTGCATGGAAATCCTGACACTCAAGACCTTTAAAACGGTGGTGGATGAAGGCGGCATTAAAGGCGCAGCAGATAAACTCCATACCGTGCAATCGAACATCACCAACCGTATTAAAAAATTGGAAAACGAGCTGGATACCAGGCTATTCACCTTGGCAGGCAGAAAACTGCAGCTGACACCAAGCGGACAACAGCTCTGCCAGTATGCCGATGAGATCTTGCAGCTGGAGTACCAGGCCAAGTCCGCTATTTTGCGTGATCAAGGCAGTTATGAACTAAGAATCGGTATGCCAGAAACCTTTGCAGCGGTTCATATGCCGCTGGCACTCAAGCAACTCAAACAAGATCACTCCAATATTCAGGCAAAGATTTTTACAGACACCAGCGACCGGCTCGTACAGGCCGTCTTGAACAACAAGGTAGACTGCGCCGCCATCGGCAATGCCCCCCAGCATGACAAGCTGGTAGTGATTCCGATCGTGAAAGAAGAATTGGTCAAGGTAACACCCAAAGAGAGTGATCATGACCCGGTACTCATGGTCCGTGACGAGGGCTGTGGCTACAGAAACCATGCCCTGCTATGGCAGCAACTGGCAGGGCAAGGCAGTGATGAACTGATGATCATGAGCAGTGCCGATGGCGTGCTGGGCTGTATTTCCGCAGGCCTGGGTTACACCATTATTGGCAAAAACATGGTAGTTGGCAGCCGGTATGAAAAATCCCTCACCATGACGCCGGTCACCCATGGCCCCAAGCATGTGCAGCTATCCATTGTTTATCGCAAAGGCAGCCCGTTAGAAACCGGAACATTAACCCTTGCGAATATTTTCACACGCCAGTCAATGACCAGCAGGAGATCAACCCTCAATAAGCACGTCAAATCCACCATGGATTAAACGTTTGCCATCAAAGGGCATCGGGTTATTTTCTGGATTCATTCTGGGGTCTGCCATAATGGCTGCCCATCCTGCATCCCTGACTTCCTTCGATGGCCACACAACCGTAGAAAAAACGACCGTTTCGTTTTCCTTGCACTTCACAGCCATCGGGAACGAAGTCACTTCGCCATCAGGCAGCTCATCACCCCACGCTTCCCTGATCGATAAGGCACCGTGATCCTTGAATATCACCGCTGAAAATTCAGCATGCGCTATGTATTTTTCTTTATTCTCCGTCGGAACGGCAGCGACAAATCCATCGATATAAGACATATACTTTTCCTGTATTGCACGTTATTCATAAGAGTTTATATAACGAACGGATGGAAAAACCCTGTTCCAGCATCTGATTTTTCCTTCACTGTCGGCCTTGCGCGGGTTTGTTACACCTGCTGTTTATTCCTGTTTCTATCCATTCAACTGATTGTATCGTGCCAGTTTTTATACCCGAGATACAAGGCAGAATAAACAGGATTTATATAGCTTCTACCTATTAAAGAAAAAGGCCATTAGATATAGAGACTATTAGAGATAAAGGCTCTTAAAGAGAGGACTGCTGTGAAGCATATAGAAGAGATAACCCCGATAATATCAGTCAGGGTTATCTTATTCGTCATCAAAACCGGTATGCGTTACCGGTTTATCGATCCCAAGTCTCAGTCGTCAGACGAATCATCATCCCATACGCCATCGGTATCGTCGTCAGCAATTTCCGTCATAATCGCCGCACCACACTTGGCACACTTGCCTTCGACCACGATCACGCCATCTATTTCATATTCTTGCGGCTCAACCATACCGAGGTCGGCGGCCATACACTCATTGCACCAGGTCTGGCTCAGGAAAGCATCCTGATCGTCTTTTTCACGGGCAAAAAAATCGCGTTCGATGCGTTCCATTTGTTTCTCTCTCAGATCAATCGGGCCAATGCCCGCCAATACGGTGTTGTATCGGCATTCAGCGGGCATTGTAGGGGAATTCTGCGGGAAATGAAGCGTGATTGATTGCCAAAGAGCGGCATTGGGGTACAAGGCTTGCGGCGACCGGAACAGAGACAACCGCAAAACCGGCAACAGCTATCCACACGTCAGTTAACCCTCGTTGATCCGCTTTTCTATTGGCAGCACTCGCCCAGTCAGGCCCGACCCGCTGGAGATCGAGTGCCGTATTACAGCCCCACCAATTCGGGCAAAACCGTGTCAGGGTGAATATCAAACAACGAGAAACGGGAACGGCTGTCGCTGGGAGTAATCCCCACCCAACGCTTGAAAGCACGGCGGAAGTTGGTGCTGTCGTTAAAGTTCAGGTGAGCAGCAACCTGCTCATTGTTCCAGCCACACACATGCAACAGATAAAGACTCATATGCAGCCGTGCCTGATCCTGCAATTGCTGGAAATGGCAGCCATGTTTACCCAGTTTGCGTTTCAGGGTCGCCGGGCTCATGGCCAGCCGTCCGGCCATATCAGGCAAGGTAAGTGGTTCCTGTACCCGCTCGAGCAACAACCGGTACACCTGTTCTGGCAGTGAGGATGCAGGCAGGTTTGCGAGTCCTGACTCACATTGACGCTGGGCGACCTGATACGCCGTTGCCGACCCGCGAGGCCACGGCCGGTCGAGCCAGTGCCGTTCAATCACCATGACATCGACGCCCAGATCAAACCAGAGCTGGCTGCCGAAGTTGACCTGGTACTGTTCTTCGTAATCCGGCCGTGAGTCGCTAAAGCCATAACGCCATGGCAGACGTTCGCCACTCATCCAGCGGCTGAACGATGTCAATGCCGACATCGCCGCTTCAATCAGGAACCGGCGTTCGCCCATATGCCCCAGCGTCAGCCAGTGCACATAACAATAACGTTCATCCGTTACCACAAACGGTGTTGCCCAGGGCGACAAGATGCGCCGGTAATGCACCAGAGCGCTCAGCGCCTCACGCAAGGAACCGGCATTGCCCAGCAAACTGCTGGCGCTGTCGTAGTGCCCGGGCCAGCAGGAAGCGCCCCAACGAAACGATAATCCCGGATCTTTGCCCAGCTTGCTGGCATTACTCACCAGCAGGCCTGCCTGGGTCGCCGACATCATCACTTGCCCTTGCAGAATATCGTCATAAAACAGCCCGGTGCCGCGCAATATCTTATGGCTGCACAGACCACCAGAGCGTAATAAATCGATCAGCAAGGCGGGCTGATAATGGGCGGCAAAAATACGCTCATCGCACTCATACCAGGAAGGGGTTGTCACATCAGGCCACCTCTCCCAGTCCGCCACTCGACTTGGCCAGAAACAACGCCTGATTTGCACGCTGAACCAGGGCTTCGGTCGTTTCCCCCTGCCAGTCTGCCAGGCCAATGCTGATGGTCTGATAGAGCGTGTCGCCACGGGTTTTGTGTTTGTAGGCGAAGTGCTGCACCGCCTGGGTCAGCTCGATGGCCAGGGTCCGGCCCTGTGCAAGACCAGTATCTGGCAGCACCACGGCAAAACGGTCGGCGGCATAGCGGCAAATCAGATCGTCCTGGCGCAAGTTCAGCAGCATCAATTCCGACAGCTCGTACAGCAGAGTGTCCCCTTCCTGATGGCCGTAGCGGCGATTGACATCGGCAAAATTATCCACATCCACCATCAACAGCACCATGTTGCGGGTTGGCAACTGGGCCATCACCGCTTGCAGCTGGGCTTTGAGGTAATCCACCCGCCCCAGCTGGGTCAGCTTGTCGATAAACCGATGCTCCCGAAAACGCTGCTCGCGCTTGCGCAGCTGCTGGTTGATCGAGAGCTGCTCCTGATGCCAGTGCACCAGTCCGTAGGTTAACAATACGATTCCGACGGGCATGGCACCGGACTCGAGCCATTGATCCCAGAATTGCTCGGCGGGCAAGTGAATAAATTCGTCGAGGTTGTCCTGCCACATCGCCAGAAACATAAACCCCATCCCCAACGTCAGCAGGTCGGTTACCCGCCCTGCCGGACGACTGCCCAGAATCAGCAGCATCCAGACCGCCAGTGCCAGTGCCGCACCACCTTCACCGAGGACATCCAGCCAGTCGATCTCGGCCCACGGCTTGGCGTCCCCCATTATCAGGCTGCCCACCAGCCCCGCCAACGCGAGGCCAAACACCAGCAACAATTTGCGCTGGTGTATTCCCAGAGTCGAGAACATCCCCAACCACCTGTCTCATTATTTGGATTGACCGACCCGGTCTGCCAGCCACTGCCGGCCGGGTCGTTAAGAGATCGGCATTAAAGCATGTTCACCCGCACGCAGGACCTCAGGGGTCATAAAGGCTCAGTAAAAGTTGCCGTAAATTTGATGAATTTTTTATGACAGCAGCGCCCCATTGCGCTGGCACGATACAAGCCCATCACTGACAGGGGATGGCGCTCGACAGACTTGCCAGCCACAACGTCATGCCGTCTTGATGCATGGGTTAATTTGGATCATTTACATATCCAACCCGACCGCTGGCGGAAGAATTGCCACGCTGGCAAGGCGTCGCCCTGCTCTCCGTAACGAAAGTGTCACAGCTCATTCCTACCGTCGCGACGTCCTGACAAGAGAGACCCACTCCCGCTTCAAGCACAGCATTATCAAGACTGGCCACGCGGGAGCCATTATTCTAACGGAGAGCAGACGTGAAATTGTTAATCAAACCGCTGGTAGCCAGCCTTGCCCTGGCATCCGCCACTCTCGTCCACGCCGATGGTATCGTCGAAGGCCGCATTATCGATGCCGCTTCGCAAACCATTTACAAAGGTGCGGTGGTTCGGCTGGAAGAAGCCAAGCGCCAAACCCTGTCCGGCCAGTCCGGGCGCTTCCGCTTGCCGCAGGTACCCGCCGGGGAATACACCCTGACCATCACCCTGGGTGACCAGACGCTGGATTCGCGCAAGATTACCGTGACTGAAAACACCGTGACCAGCACCGATGTGGTGGTCAACGATGGCGACGACATGATCGATGAAGTGCTGGTATACGGCCAATCAGCCCAAATGCAGCGCGCCCTCGATCGCCAACGTTACTCCGATCGTATTATCAGCGCAGTGAATGCCGACGCCATTGGTGAGCTGCCCGATGCCAACGCCGCCGAAGCCCTGCAACGGATTCCCGGCCTGTCGATTGAACGCGACCAGGGCGAAGGCCGTTTTGTCCGCGTCCGTGGTATGGGTTCCGACTACAACTCCGTGTCGGTTAATGGTACCCAGATCCCGGCCCCCGAAGCCGGTACCCGTTCCGTGGCTCTGGATGTGATTCCTTCCAACCTGATCAGCTCACTGGTCGTAACCAAGTCACTGACTCCCGACATGGATGCCAACTCCATCGGCGGTGCGATTGAGATTGAAAGCATCTCGGCGCTGGATCGTGAAGGGCCGTTCTACAATGCCGATCTCGAATACAGCTACGATGAACTGACCGAAAACACCAACCCCAAACTCTCGCTCGGTGGCGGGACCACCATTGCCATGGACGGTGATCGCCGCCTGGGCATCGCCGCCGCGGCCAGCTACGAAAGCCGTGACTTCGGCTCGGAAAACACCGAAACCGGTGGTGCCTGGGACGACGGTGAGCTGGAAGAAATGGAAATGCGCGACTACACCATCAACCGTGAACGGATTGGTGCGGCGCTGAACCTGGATTACGAACACGACATCAACAACGCCTTCCACTTGCGCACCCTGTATTCCAAATTCACCGATGATGAACAGCGTCAGGCACTGATTGCCGAATTCCAGGAACTGGTCATCGAAGATGGCGAAGAAGAACGCGACGGCACCTCACGCGCCTCCGGTGACAGCGGTCTGGGAGAAGTCTCCCGCGAACTGAAAGATCGTAAGGAAACCCAAACCATCAAGTCCGTCACCTTTGGTGGTGAACACTTTATCAACGACTGGACGGTCGAATATGACCTCGGTACGTCCAGCGCCAAGGAAGACGAGCCAGACTCCATGGACAGCGCGGTGTTTACTGCGGAAGTCGACAACATCGGCTTTAACGGCAGCCGCCAACCCATCCTGTTTGGCAGCGAGCTGTACGACACCAGCAACTTTGAACTCGACGAAATCGAACGGGTGCGCAGCTACTCCTCAGATGATCTGAACGTCGCCAAAATCGACATCACCCGTGACCTGATCGTTGCAGACTACCCTGCCATGGTGAAGTTTGGTGGCAAACTGAAAAACCGTAAAAAACACATGGATGTCGATATTCGCAAGTACTCAGCGGATGACATTAGCCTGTCGGATTACACCTCTGGCAGTACCGATTACAGCCTTGGTAACTTTGGCCCATCCCTGAGCAGCAGCCAGCTACGCTCACTGATGAACACACTGGCCGCCGATGCCGACACCGAAGCAGACGCCGTGGCAGAAGGCTTTGTTGATTCACTGATCGAAGACTACACCATCGAAGAAGACGTCAACGCCGCCTATGTAATGGGCCGTATTGATATGGACCAGCTGCAACTGATTGGTGGCTTGCGCCATGAGCAAACCAAACAGAAGAGCAAGGGTTACGAAGTGAATGGCGACGACAACGAAGCCAACGTCAGCCGTACACATTTCAGCAACGACTACTCTCATACGCTGCCATCCTTGCTGGCCAAACTCGACATCGCCCCGGATACCCAGGTGCGCGCGGCCTGGACCAACTCGGTTGTGCGTCCAACCTTTGAAATGATCCGCCCGAACGTTGCCATTGATGGCGACGAGCTGGAAGCGGGTAACCCGGACCTGAAACCGCTGGAATCCAGCAACCTGGATCTGGGCATCGAGCACTTTATGGGGAACGCCGGCGTTATTTCTGCATTTGCGTTCTATAAAAGCATCGATAACTTCTCCTACGAAACCGAGATCTCCGACAACGACTATTACAACAGTCTGGCGGGAGAAGACGACACCACAACCACTACCTTTGAAAATGGCCGCACTGCCACAGTCAAAGGGCTGGAACTGGCTTATTCGCAAAAATTCGCCACCCTGCCCGCACCGTTCAACGGCTTGCTGTTATCTGCCAACGTCACCTTTGTGGACTCCAAAGCCACCATTGAATCTGACGACGGCGACGAGCACCTGAGCCGCACCATCAGCCTGCCACAACAGTCGGATACCACAGGTAACCTGATGGTCGGTTACGAAAACGACACCATCAGCTTGCGCCTGGCCGCCAACTACAAGTCCGACTACCTGGATGAAGTCGGCAACCTGGAAGACAGCAGCGAAGACATCAAACAGTCAGCCCAGACTCAGGTGGACTTCAACGCCTCCTACAAGGTATCCGAGCAAATCAAGGTACGCTTCAAAGCGGCCAACCTGACCGACGAGCCTTACTATGCCTATCAGGGCAGCGAGCGCTACAACGCCCAATACGAAGACTACGGCCCGACCTACAGCCTGGGTTTGAGCTACACCAGCTTCTGATATCACGGGCTGGCACCGTCTGTGCCAGCAATAACCCCGGTGCTGTTTGACCGGGGTTATTGCCTCTGACTCCCGTACTGGCCACCAGCGGGGCATGATCCACGCGACAGAGAATTGTTATGAACGCACCCTCCAAACCGATCCACTTGTTATCAAAAGCCACAGCTGCCCTGACCCTGACGGCCCTGTCGGCCTGCTCCAGTCTCGACAGCCAACCGGAAACACCAACCGCGGCCAGCGCGACATCCCAGCTTGCGGTTGCCCAATCTCCTCTCAGTGGTGAACATCTGCTGATATTACCGGGACAGCACCAGTTCAGTATCGGTCCAAGCAGCCCGGCACAACTGATCAACACCCAGACCGGCAACACCGAATGGCAGGCTGACTGGGCCGGTGAATTACTCGATGCCCGCGAAAGCAGCAACAACGGCCAGGCACAGATCCAGATCATCAGCCTCGACCAGCAAAACCAGTTACACCTGCTGACACTGACCGAGGCCGATCACCGCTGGACGCTGCAGCAAGACGCCGTCAGCACTCCGATTCAACAACCACTGGAAGGCCTGTGCCTGTATGCCCCGGACAGCGCTCACCCAACCGACCTGCAAGTATTCCTGCTGGGGGAAGATGCCAGCGCCCGGCAACAGCTGCTGAACCCAGCGTCTGACGACCGCAACACATCACTAAACATGACGTTGCTGCGCCAGTTCGCCACGGCTCCCGGTGCCCAATACTGTGTCACCGATGACCAACGCGATACGCTTTATATCAGCGAAGAAAGTGTCGGCCTCTGGCGTATGAACGCCCGGGCCGAAAGTGACCCTATCCGCGAGATGATTGACCTGACCTCACCGTTTGGCCATATTCGCGGCGAATCCGGTGCCCTGACCCTGAGCCAGGGCAGCCTCTGGCTGGCCGAAGCCGAAAGTTACCGTCTGCATCAGTACCAGCTGGATAACGGTCAATACCTCGGCAGCACCCTGCTGCAGGAACAGCTTGCCATCGACACCTTGCTGAGCGTCCCCAACGCCACCCAGGCCGGTGCTCTGGACAAGCACAGCGACGCCCTGATCAGCCTGACCCTGCCGTCAATCGCCGCTACCCGCCACGACAACATGATTGCCACCGTACCGGCCAATGGCGAAACCCAGCCCGTCCTGACCGCCGGAGATGCCGCCGACGACCCGGCCATCTGGGTCAATCCCAACCAGCCAGATGCCAGCCGGGTACTCGGCACCAATAAAAAACGGGGCCTGTACGTATACGACCTCGATGGCAACGAACTGCAAGAACTGCTGGTCGACCGGGTCAATAACGTCGACCTGCGCCAGGGTTTCCAGTACCGCAACCAGCCAATGGATATTGCCGCCGCCAGCCAGCGAGATCGCCACGCCATCGCCCTGTTCCGTATTGAGCCGCAAACCGGTGTCGTCCACAGCGCCGGAGAAGTCGTCACCACTCTGGATGAAGTGTATGGCCTGTGCATGTACCGCAATCAGCAACAGCAGGTATTTGTATTTATCAACGACCAGGACGGCCGTTATCAGCAGTACCGTATTCTGGACAGCGATAGCGGCTGGCAAAGCCAGTTGGTGCGGGAATTTGCCGTCGCCAGCCAGCCAGAAGGCTGCGCCGCCGATGACCGGGCCCAGCGCCTGTTTGTTGGAGAAGAAAACCAGGCCGTCTGGACCTTGTCTGCCGAACCGGATGCCAGTACCGAGATGCACCAGGTGGCTGGCATCAGCGACCTGCTCCATGCCGATATTGAAGGCATGGATATTTACCAGACTGCCAGCGACAACTATCTGCTGGTATCCAGCCAGGGCAACGACAGCTATGTACTGTTCAGCGCCAACCCGCCGTATGCCTATATCGGCCGCTTCCGGGTTGGCCTTAACCCAGACAAAGGCATTGATGGCGCTTCTGAAACCGACGGCCTTGCCGTTAGCTCCGCCTTTTTGGGAGCACAATACCCACAAGGAATGCTGGTGGTACAGGATGGCCGCAACCTGATGCCTGAGCAAAACCAGAACTTCAAATACGTTGACTGGCGCGAGATCAAAAACCTGCTTGAACTCCCGTAAGGACCGTAGAGAGGGCCCCTGGAGGCCTAGGGATTGTAGCGACCCCAGGACAGCCACGGAGGGCGTCCCCACAATCTGGACGTTGGGTTTGACCGTAGGGACCGGCTCCGTCCGTGTCCCTTGGCCGATTCCGTCATGATGATGGGCTCAAAGAAAATCAACAGACAAACAAACCCCTACAATAAACCCCTAATACCCACATTATTAATAATGATATAACGCATTGCTCACACGACACGTATATCCGTAAGTATTTGTAACAGCAACAAATCAAAAGTCCAAAAAAGAACCATTAAAATCCTGAAAATACAGGGACCTTGTCATTCACATTACTATTAAAACCATCAATAAAAGAAAAAAACCAATAAATTCAATTACATTCAAGAAAGTCACGATTTTTTTTGATTTATGCTGATTTAATTCCTATACTTTTTACATAATTTATCTACTTTCTCTCACGCCTGTCCGCACGGTACCCGTCATGGAAAAAAATATTTCCAATACTGCAATGGAGAACGAATACACAGTAAAGACGTTTGGCTTGAGTTCATATGAACAGGGAATAATACACAAACAGTTACAATTACTGCGTTGCAGAACCAAGAAACCTTGGCTGTATCAAGGAGAAGGCCTGGATGCTCATCTGGTACTGGCCAGGAAACCAATAGATATTTGTCCATGGGGAATATTAGCCGTAATGGCCAATGAACATGTCATTTCTGACAGTTACGATTATTTACATTGTGACTGGCCACTGCGAATTATTGGATTACTGGATTTACTACATAACGCAGAAGATAAATTGCATAACAGGCCATTAGGTACTAGCACCCGGCAAGATTGGTTAAATACCCATGCAAGCCATAGCGGCCAAGAGAATGTGTTAGCCGATACCTTGCCCTCTCCCACGCTGATATCCGAGCAACTGGACAATCGTATCCAGCAACTCGCCAAGCACCAGTATTTCGAATTACAAATCCAGCAACACCAAGCCATCGTTGCCCGAGACGATAACAACCGTACGACGATTTACTCTGATAGTCATTCAAGCGGATTATTAGAAGCGCTGCTTGAACCACAAATGCCTTTTACCATCACCCAAACCCAGGCTGCTCCGGATAATGCCAGCCCACTTTCTGGCAAACACTCTTATCCCGTTGAACAGTTCCTGTGGGAGCTGGCCTGGAAAGAACCGATAGAAGACATCGGCAGCTGGGATAACAACACGGTCTTTCGTATCAAGCAATGGCCTCGTCTCGGCCAGTGGTACACAGAGCCAGCCATGTTTCAGTTGTCGGCTCTCTACGGCAAGAAATTCGCCTCGTTAAAAAGCGGCGAACAGCTCAGTGGCTTGCCCAGCAATCAGGTAGCTGCTTTTTTGCGAGCCTGTACCGTCGCCCGGTTGGGAGTTGTCAGCAAAGAAACCTCGCCAGCAGCAGAACCCCCACAACAGATTCCAGCACCGGTTTCCCCGAAACGGTCTTCCAACCTACTGGGAAGTCTGCGTAAAAGACTTGGATTGGCTTTTAATTTATGACCAAAGAAAACAAGATTATTTTTATTGGCCCAATGGGGGCCGGTAAAAGCACAGCCATCAGTACGATCAGTGACGAAGCGCCCGTTGCAACAGAAGCAAGAAACTCCAATACCGCACAGGTCAATAAAGCAACCACAACCGTGGCGATGGATTATGGGCGCATTCTTCTCGATAACAACGACAGCGTCCATTTATATGGTATTCCAGGTCAGCAGCATTTCAGTTTTATATGGCCGATTGTTGCCAAAGGGGCACTTGGCGCTATTTTATTACTCGATTGCAGCCAATCAAACTGGAAACAGCAACTATTGGTTTTTTTACAAGCCTTCGAATCAATGGCTCACTCCGGACGCATTGCTATCGCGCTAAACAGAAGTCTGTTCACTGATACCGAAGAATGCTTTGACATATTGTCGGAAGAGAATATTTTTGCCCCTGTATTTAATGCCGACCCCCGTAATCGCGATGATGTTTTATTGCTTCTCCAGGCCTTGATTGCCAACGCAGAATCAGAGGATTTCCTTGATGAATAACCCGATAGATCCATTGAAGTCCAACACCTTGATGGCTCGTTGTCACGAATCTTTGCTTGCGACCACGCAGCAATCAGACAACTTGAGTTATATGATTTTGTCGACATCCGATGGATACGTCATATCTCATACCGTACCTCTTGATACGACAGCAGACCCAAAACGCTTGGCGGCAATGGCGGCTTCGTTTGCCGGTATTGGTTCCAGTCTGGCCGCAGAAACCCAGCTGGAAGAAGTGGAAGGTAATATTATCGAAAGCAAAAACGGATTTGTGGGCTGCCATCTGATCCGAACCGACACCATGGATGCCGTTTTACTCGGTGTTTTTAACCAACATACAACTCATGGTCTCGCTCTGTGGATGCTTAAAAAAGCATCGGGAGATATCCGGGAAATCATGACCATTTTCAGCTCATAAATCAGAGAAATACAACATGAATAGCATTGAAACCAAACTGTCCCCACTAATGTCTGTTAACGGCGCTCTTGCAGCGGCTCTGGTCGACTACAATAGCGGAATGATGCTCGGCTCAATCGGTACAGGTCTGGACCTGGAGATTGCTGCGGCAGGAAATACCGAAGTTGTCCGTGCCAAGCTCAAAACCATTGAAATGCTGCAACTGAATCAGGATATCGATGACATCCTGATCACTCTGACCAGCCAATATCACCTGATTCGCCCAATGGACGCCGACCGCGGTCTGTTTATTTATTACGTACTGGATTCCACCAAAGCCAACCTGGCACTGGGCCGTCGTGCCCTGCAGTCGCTGGAAGGCACTATCTCTCTTTAATCGCTCACCGCTCTGCCAAGGTGGCAGAGCCACAGTCGAGAGTTGTCCACCGGCTGTTTGCCAGCCACAAAAAAGCCGCACAAGATACGCGGCTTTTTTGTGGCTTGTGAACCGATCAGGCGTGTCAGTTACCTTGCGGTTTCATATGCGGAAACAGAATCACATCTTTAATGGTGTGTGAGTTGGTAAACAGCATCACCAGACGGTCAATACCAATACCTTCACCGGCGGTTGGCGGCATACCGTATTCCAGCGCATTGATATAATCGGCATCGTAGTGCATCGCTTCATCATCACCAGCGTCTTTTTCTTCAACCTGTTTACGGAAACGTGCCGCCTGATCTTCAGCGTCATTCAGCTCCGAGAAGCCGTTGGCCAGTTCACGCCCGCCAACAAAAAATTCAAAGCGGTCGGTCACAAACGGGTTGGCATCGTTACGGCGTGCCAGCGGTGACACTTCCCACGGGTATTCGGTAATAAAGGTCGGCTGATCCAGCTTCTCTTCTGCCGTTTCTTCAAAGATCTCACAGATGTATTTACCGGCACCCCAGGCAGCCTGCTTGGGTGAGTCCTTGATACCAACCTGCTGGGCGTATTGCTTCAGCGTGTCGATATTGGCTTCTGCATTATTCAGCACCTCGGCGTCCATCTCCGGGTTGTACTTCAGAATCGCTTCAACCATGGTCATACGCTGGAATGGCGCGGCAAAATCGTAGGTCGATTCACCGTATTCAATGGTGGTATTCCCCAGCACGGTTTCAGCAATAAACTTCAACATGGCTTCGGTAATATCCATCAGATCGCGATAATCGGCGTAAGCCTGATAGAACTCGATCATGGTGAATTCAGGGTTGTGCCGGGTGCTGGTGCCTTCGTTACGGAAGTTACGGTTGATTTCGAATACCTTGTCGAAGCCGCCCACAACCAGTCGTTTCAGATACAGCTCTGGCGCAATCCGCAGGAACATATCAATGCCCATGGCATTGTGATGGGTCTCGAATGGCTTGGCTGTGGCTCCACCCGGAATGCTTTGCAGCATCGGGGTCTCGACTTCCATAAAGCCGCGTTGCGACAGGAAGTAACGGATACCTTCAATGATTCTGGAACGCACCAGAAAGGTGTTACGCGTCTCTTCGTTGATAATCAGGTCGACGTAACGCTGACGGTATTTCATCTCCTGATCACCCAGTCCGTGGAACTTGTCGGGCAATGGGCGCAGGGATTTGGTCAGAATACGCAATTCGTTGATGTCGTCGATCTCAACATACAGATCGCCCTTGCCGGACTTCTGCAAGGTGCCGGAAACTCCGACAATATCGCCGATATCCAGTAACGGCCAGATCTCGCTTTCTTTCTGTTTGGGCTTGGCCAGATAAAACTGGATGGCGCCGCTGCTGTCCTGAATGCCAACAAAAGGGCCGCCACGACGCATCACACGACCAGCCACCACGACCGGGTGCTTCTCTTCCGCCAGCGTTGCCTTGTCCTTGTCGCCGTGTTCCGCCTTCAGGTCACCGGCCAGGTGTTTACGTCTGAAGTCGTTTGGATGGCCATTAGCAGCACTGCCTTCCCGCAACTGCTCCAGTTTGGCGCGACGTTCGGCAATCAGTTTGTTTTCTTCCTGGGCGGTTTGAGTCTGTTCGGTCGTCATTGTCTAACCTGAATATAAATAAGTTGGGCGCCAGACGTCGGGCATCGGACGCGTTATGTTTGTCGCTGGACATCGGGCGCGTGGCGCTTGTGATCGACTACCGGCCGGTGGTCAATCGCCGACGTCAGGCATCCAGCCGTTCACCATTAAAGCCCTTTTTTCAGGCTCGCTTCAATAAACTGATCCAGGCCACCATCCAACACTGCTTGCGTGTTGCGGGTCTCGACGCCAGTACGCAGATCCTTGATACGTGAGTCATCCAGCACATAGGAACGGATCTGGCTGCCCCAGCCGATATCGGACTTGGAGTCTTCCAGAATCTGGGCTTCGGCGTTCCGTTTCTGCAGCTCAAACTCGTACAACTTGGCCTTTAACTGCTTCATCGCCTGGTCTTTGTTCTTGTGCTGCGACCGGTCGTTCTGACACTGGGTCACAATATTGGTCGGCAAGTGAGTAATACGCACCGCCGATTCCGTCCGGTTGACGTGCTGACCACCGGCACCCGAGGCACGGTACACGTCGATACGCAGATCGGCCGGATTGATTTCAATATCGATATTGTCGTCCACTTCTGGCGACACAAACACAGAAGAGAACGACGTATGCCGACGGTTGCCGGAGTCAAACGGGCTTTTGCGTACCAGACGGTGTACACCGGTTTCGGTACGTAACCAGCCGTAGGCGTATTCGCCTTCTACCCGGATGGTTGCGCCCTTGATACCGGCCACTTCACCATCGGAGACTTCCATCAATTCGCCCTTGAAACCATGGGCTTCAATCCAGCGCAGATACATCCGCAACATCATGTTGGCCCAATCCTGGGCTTCTGTACCGCCAGAACCGGACTGGATTTCGACGTAGGCGTTGTTGGCATCCAGCTCACCGGAGAACATCCGACGGAATTCCAGCGCCTCCAGCTGTTGTTGCAGATCAGCCAGTTCCGACTCGACTTCGGCCACGGCTTCTTCGTCGTCTTCTTCGACGGCCATATCCAGCAAGTCTTTCAGATCTGCCAGGCCACCATCCAGATTGTCGATGGTCTTGACCACGGCTTCCAGAGCCGAGCGCTCCTTACCCAGATCCTGGGCGCGGGCGGCGTCATTCCAGACGTCTGGCTGGGCCAGCTCTTGCTCTACTTCTTCCAGACGCTCGGTCTTGTTGGCATAGTCAAAGATACCCCCTAAGCACGTCGGTGCGCGCCTTGAGGTCTTTGATGGTTTCGATGATTGGATTAATTTCCAAGGGGATACCTGTCTGTGTCACTGAACTGTAAGTCGATTGTCCTTCACTCGGAGGGTGAAGGAACCAAAAAGAGGCCGGTATTCTACAGAAATTTACACCAGACAGCCACGGCGGCGGCACGGCCTTGGCCCTTGTTCCTCTCCTGCACCGTTTTGAAGAATACCCGGCATTGTCGTCATCTGCTCCACACTATCCGGCCAGGGCAGACAACGCCGTTAATGCCTGCTTATACGCCTCGGCAGTGGCAGCTTTGCGTTCCGCCGGTATCAGGCTGACCCGGTTTTCGTACAGTTCCAGCAGCAGCACGTCATCCGGGAAACCGGCCAGTGCGGACTGGATATCCGCACTCAGAGCCTGCGCCAGAACAAGCCGTTGCTCCTGACCCAACGCTGGATCTCCCGGCAGGTCATGCCATGACAACCCCTCAGGCAAGCCCTGGCTTTCCCACCCTGGCTGTCCGACGATACGAAACAACAGTTTCTCCTGCGGTTTGGTGTCGTCATGGGACGGCGGCCGGAAAACCAGCGTATAACCGATGCCGGTGATGTCTTCTCGAACACCGGTTTTGGCGGCATCAACCTGAAAGCTGCAGTGACGTACCTGCAGCCCGGCCTTGGTGGCATCCAGTCGCAACTGACCCAGACGGGCATCCCGCGGGCTGGGTTTCAGGCCGTAAATCGACCCGATCACCGCCAGTACGACCAGCACAGGAATCAACCAGGTCACGAGGCCATTTCCTCCAGTTCAAGCCAGCGCTCTTCGAGTTGTTCAATTCTGGCTTCTGCCGCAGTCAACTCCGCCAATACCGCTTGTACGGTGTCTGCATCACCGGCATAAAAATCCGCCGCGTGTGTCGTCGCCGCCAGGGCATCGCGCTTGGCTTCTGCCGCCGCAATCTGGTCAGGTAACTGATCCAGCTCCCGTTGCAACTTGTAGGAAAGTTTTTTCGCCGCCGGTTTTGCTTCCGTCTTGACCGGTACAGCAGGTGCCGGCTGTTTTGCGGATTGTTTTGCGGATTGCTGCGCAGCTTTCTGTGACTGCTTTTTACCGGCTTTTTGTTGCGCCTTGGCTGCCGCCTGTTTGGCCTGATGACGCGCCTCCCAGTCAGAATAACCGCCGGTTTGCTCGTCGATATGACCTTCACCTTCAAACACCAGCAGCTGGGTCACGACGTTATCAAGGAATGCCCGGTCGTGGCTGACCAGTAACAAGGTGCCCTGATATTCCATCAATCGTTCTTCCAGCAGCTCCAGGGTTTCCACGTCAAGGTCGTTGGTCGGCTCATCCATCACCAGCAGATTACATGGTTTCAGGAACAGCTTGGCCAGCAACACCCGGTTGCGCTCACCACCTGACAAGGCCCGCACCGGTGTCCGGGCACGCTCAGGGGGAAAGAGGAAGTCGCCCAGATAGCCGATCACGTGGCGGCTCTGGCCATTCACCTCGACATGGTCTTTGCCATCGGCGACGTTATCTGCGATGGATTTATTGCCATCCAGCATATGCCGGGACTGGTCGAAATACGCCACTTCCAGCTTGGTACCCACCCGCAACTCACCGGATTGTGGTTGCAGCTGACCCAGTAACAATTTCAGCAGGGTACTTTTACCGGCACCGTTCGGGCCGACCAGACCAATCCGGTCTCCACGCTGGATAATGGTTGAGAAATGCGACACCTGTGGCTGATCACCCCAGGCGTAACTGATATCGGTTGCTTCAAAAACGATTTTCCCGGACGAATCCGTACCGGTCATGCTGATATTGGCTGTGCCCTGACGTTCACGGCGTGCGCCACGCTCGTTACGCATTTCTTTCAGACGTTCGACCCGACCTTCGTTCCTGGTGCGGCGTGCCTTGATTCCCTGACGGATCCATTTTTCTTCTTCTGCCAGACGCTTGTCGAACAGCGCATTCTGGGTTGCTTCGTCTTCAAGACGCTTTTCCCGGTACTCAATAAAGCTGAGGTAATCCCCCTGCCAGATATACACATGGCCGCGATCGAGCTCGACAATCCGGGTGGCCAGATTTTGCACAAAGGCCCGGTCGTGACTGATAAATACCAGTGTCCCGCTGAATTGTTTGAGCTGTTCTTCCAGCCATTGGATAGTGGCGATATCCATATGGTTGGTTGGTTCATCCAGAATCAACAGATCCGGTTCCGTCACCAGCGCCCGAGCCAGCATCACCCGGCGTTGCCAGCCACCGCTCAGTTCGGCAAAACTGCGCTCGGCGGGTAAATCCAGACGTTGAATAATTGACTCGACTTTTTGCTGCCAGCTCCAGCCATCATTGGCTTCGATACGGGTTTGCAGTTTTTCCATCAGGTTGAGATCGGCATGTTCACCCTTGTGGGTTTCTTCATGGTAGCGGGCGATGTCTTCCCCCACTTGCCCTAACCCCTGAGCCACCACATCGTAAACCGGAATATCCACTTTCTCTGGCAGCGCCTGTTGCAGCGTTGCCATGCTCAACATATCAAGGCGCTGAATCACACCATCGTCCGTGGTCACTTCTCCGGTCAGGACTTTTAATAAAGTAGACTTGCCCTCACCGTTACGACCAACAATACAAACCCGCTCGCCAGAGTGGATATCCAGATCCACCTTGTCGAGCAGTACATGATCACCAAAGGCCAACTCGGCCTGTTTCAAACTCACCAACACCATACAAATCGCCTGCAAACCGACAAAATCGCATCCCGAATATCGAATATACCGGGCCAGGCGCCCAGTTTACTGCCGCCGCTCCCCCCTTAACAGGCAAACCACCACTGGATTGCAAAGTATTCATGGTAAACATCTGCCCAGAAGTAAACTATCCTTCGATGCACAACTACTATGACCGCCGCATCCACCGCCCAGAGCAAGCGTCCGGATTTGCCATATCAAAGGACTCAAGACCATGTCGATTACGTTTAACCGTGGCTACCTTGCCGCCGCCGCTGTCCTTATTGTGACTGTCGTCTGGATGCTGGCAGGGGCCGATACCGAACCCTTGGCTGCCAGGGAAACTGACCGATACCCGGATGCAACACGCCTGATACGGGTGCAGGTCGACGACCTGATACCCGAGCAGCATATCCGCTCACTCAAACTGTCGGGCAAGCTGGCGGCCAATCGCAACGTCACCATCAAATCCGAATTACGCGCCAAAGTAACTGCGATTCATGTCAACAAGGGCCAGCGAGTCAAGCGCGGGCAATTGCTGCTCGAACTGGATACCCGCGACTGGCCAGCCCGGCTGCAACAGGCACAGGCAACGGTGCGCCAGCGGCAACTGGAGCAACGAGGGGTAATCCAGCTCAACCAACAAGGGCTGGCAAATGAATCCATGCTGGTCCAGGCCGATACCGCCCTGGCAAATGCCCAGGCGGAACTCACATCAGCACGTTTACAGGTCGAAGCCGCTGCTGTCCGGGCACCCTTTGATGGCGTGATCAATAACCGCATGGTGGAACTGGGGGCTTTCGTCAAGGATGGTGAGTCGCTTCTGGAACTGGTTGATTTCTCTCCCTATCTGGTGGTCGCGGAAGCGGCCGAACAGGATGTTGGTTTACTCAGCCCCGGTATGACAGCAAGCGCCAGATTACTGTCCGGAGAGCTGGTAACCGGAACACTGCGGTTTGTCTCATCGCTGGCGAATACCGCCACCCGCACCTTTACCGTCGAGCTTGAGCTGGCCAACCCACAGCATCATCCCATCCCGGCCGGACAAAGTGCCCAGCTGATTGTGCCTCTGGGCGAGCGTCAGGCTTACCATGTTTCACCGGCCCTGCTGGTGCTGGATGAATCCGGCAAGATGGGGCTGAAAACCGTCAATCAGGATAACCGGGTAGCGTTTGTCAGCGTGGAGCTGGAAGGCGCCGATCAACATGGCGTCTGGGTTTACGGCCCGGAATCCGTGCGCCTGATTACCCAGGGTGGCGGTTTTGTCAAGGTTGGCCAACAGGTTGACGCAGTGCTCAAAAGTGCTCCCGGCACATCGCCCAGCCAGCCTGAGGGAGACTGATCATGTACGCTCTGATTGACGCGGCTCTCAGCCGCGCCCGCACGGTCATGATGGTGTTTGTACTGGTGATACTGGTGGGCCTGTCGGTGTTGTTTTCCATTCCCAAGGAAAGCTCACCAGACGTCACCGTGCCGTTTGTTTATGTCTCCGTCGCCCACGATGGGATTTCCCCGGAAGATGCCGACTCCCTGCTCTACAAGCCGCTGGAACGCGAATTACGCGGCCTCGATGGTTTGAAGGAAATGGTTTCGACGGCCACCACCGGACACTTGTCCATCATGCTGGAGTTCTACACCGATGTAGACATCGACCAGGCGCTGCTTGATGTCCGCCAGAAAGTCGATGACGCCCGCAGCGATCTGCCGGAAGACAGCCACGAACCCCGTGTACTCGAAATCAACGTCGCCCTGTTTCCGGTCGCCGTTGTCACCCTTGCCGGCGACGTCAGCGAGACGGAGCTCTACGCCGTCGCCAACGACCTGCAGGATCGTCTCGAAGCCTTGCCGGGCGTGCTGGAAGCCACGATTCAGGGCAAACGCGAAGAAATTGCCGAAATTGTCGTCGATCCGGTACGCATGGATAATTACCAGCTCTCCATGGTTGAGCTGTCCAATCTGGTCTCCAACAATAGCTCACTGGTTGCCAGCGAAGATTTACAGAACGAAGCCGGACGCTTCAGTATCAAGATTCCCGGGCTGGTCGAGAATATCAACGATATTCTCAATATGCCGGTCAAGGTCAGTGGTGATCAGGTGGTGCTGTTCCGGGACATTGCCGTTGGCCGTCTGGCCTACAAGGATCGTAACAGCAGTGCCCGCATCAATGGCCAGCCCGCCGTGACGCTGGAAATCAAGAAACGGATCGGCTCCAACATCATCGAAACCATTAATCAGGTTCGCGGTGTTATCGATACCGTGTCGCCCTACTGGCCCGCGGGCATCGACGCCAGCATTATTCAGGATGGCTCCAGCGAAATCGAAAGCATGCTCAACGACCTGTTCAACAATGTATTGGTCGCCACCCTGATGGTGATTGTACTGGTATTGGGTAGCCTCGGATTGCGGAACTCATTCCTGGTTGGGCTGGCGATTCCGGGGGCCTTTCTGATGGGGCTAATCTGGCTCAGTCTCACCGGCAATACCATGAATATGGTGGTGTTGTTTGCTCTGATTCTGTCCGTCGGCATGCTGGTCGATGGCGCTATCGTCGTCACGGAATACGCCGACCGCCGCCTGGCTGACGGCGCCACTCCCAAGCAGGCCTATGCCGATGCCGCCAAACGGATGGCCTGGCCAATCACGGCATCAACCGCCACCACGCTGGCGGTCTTTTTGCCTCTGCTGTTCTGGCCCGGCACCACCGGCGACTTTATGAAGTATTTGCCATTGACCCTGCTCTATACCCTGACGGCTTCGCTGGTAATGGCGCTGATTGTTGTGCCAACCCTGGGGTCATTGATCAGCCGTCAAGGCGGTTATGAAGACGGGGCCATTGCCCGACTAAAAGCCGCCGAACGAGGCGATTTCCACCTTATCGGCGGCTTCACCGGAGGCTACGTGCGCCTGTTACGAACTGCCTTGCAGCGGCCACTGACGGTGCTGGTGCTGTGTTTGCTGACGCTGGTGGCTTCGTTTGTCTTTTATGGCCAGCACGGCCATGGCGTGGAGTTTTTCCCCGATGTTGACTCTGATATCGGCCTTGTGGATATCCGCGCCCGAGGTAATCTTTCCATTCAGGAGCGCGAAGCACTGGTCTTGCAGGTCGAACGACATATCTTTGCTCTCGACGATGTCGATTCAATCTACACCACCACCTTTGCCAAGGCCCCTAACGATGCCGCCCCGGATCTGGTCGGCCGTATCCAGATAGGGCTGGCGGACTGGGAGCAACGCCGCCCCGCCAATACCGTCCTGGCCGATATTGAACAACGCAGCGCGGCCATCCCCGGCATTATTGTCGAAACCCAGAAAAAACAGGGCGGCCCTCCCAGTGGGGCCGATATCCAGCTGCAGCTGACCGCCAACAGTGGTGACGCCATTATTCCGCTGCTGGAGCAGGTCCGGGAGATATTTGAGCAGGATGCCGATCTCAAAGACATCCGTGATGATCGCCCGTTAGAGGGCATCGAATGGCAACTCACGGTCGACCGTGAACAGGCCAGCCGCTACGGAGCCAGTATTTCTGCCACCGGCGGCATGGTACGCATGCTGACTGGCGGCCAGAAAGTCGGTGCCTTTCAGCCTGATTTTACTGACGACGAAGTGGACATCGTCTTGCGTTACCCGGAATCCCGCCGCACCCTGGCAGATCTGGATGGCTTTAATATCTCAACGGCCTATGGGCTGATTCCCGCTTCGCAATTCCTGACCCAGACCGCTGAGCCTCGCTCGGGCGATCTGGTGCGGATCGATGGCAAACGCCGTTACCGCCTCACCGCCAACGTGCGTGATGGCGTCAACGCCAATGCCAAAATCCAGCAACTCAGCGAACAGATGAAAGATCTCGACTGGCTCGGTGCCGGTGTCGAGCCCAGATTCCGTGGCGACTTTGAACAAATGGCCGAAACCGGCAGCTTTCTCGCGACCGCGTTTTCCATTGCCATCTTTATGATGGCAACCATTCTCGTCACCCAGTTCAACAGCTTTTATCAAGCCACATTGATTATGAGTGCCATTATCCTGTCGATTGTCGGCGTGCTGATTGGCTTGCTGATTCGAGGCGAAGCTTTCGGCATCGTGATGAGTGGCGTAGGCGTGATCGCCCTGGCAGGTATTGTGGTCAACAACAATATTGTCCTGATCGATACCTATAATCGCCTGCGGGACGAAGGGCTGGATGCCATTGACGCCGCCCTGCGTACCGGTGCCCAGCGTCTGCGGCCGGTATTATTGACCGCGATTACGACCGTCCTCGGCCTGATCCCGATGGTGATGCAGTGGAATATCGACCTGATTCATCAGCACACCAGTGTTGGCGCTCCTTCTTCACAATGGTGGACCCAGCTGTCTACTGCCATTGCCGGAGGGCTGACTTTTGCCACCGTACTGACTCTGATCCTGACACCTTGCTTGCTGATTCTGGTCGACCGACGTTCCAACTCAACCAGGCGCTCAACGAAACAGGCAGAAACTGGCTGATTTTTATGCAAGTGCCTGAATAAATTTAAAAAATCAAAGATTTATGTTTGACAACGAAGGCTCTACGAGTAGAATGCCCACTCGCTTTTGAGACCAAGGGTGATTAGCTCAGCTGGGAGAGCATCTGCCTTACAAGCAGAGGGTCGGCGGTTCGATCCCGTCATCACCCACCAAAAGCGAAAGTTGGAAGAATTGGACTGGTAGTTCAGTTGGTTAGAATACCGGCCTGTCACGCCGGGGGTCGCGGGTTCGAGTCCCGTCCAGTCCGCC